>DVHW01000223.1 GCA_018711785.1 Candidatus Galloscillospira excrementavium | reverse complement strand
GTGCCGGAGAAGAGGACGTTTTTCTGGAGCACGATGCCCACCGCATCCCGCAGGGAAGCCAGGTCGTACTCCCGCACGTCCCGCCGTCCCACCCGGACGGTGCCCTCGGTGGCATCGTAGAGCCGGGGGATGAGCTGCACCAGGGTGCTCTTGGCGCTTCCGGTGCCGCCGATGACCCCCACGGTGGCTCCGGCGGGGATGTGGAGGTCCACCTGGGACAGGGCGGGCTTCTCCGCCCGCTCGCTGTACTGGAAGGACACGTGGTCAAAGTCGATCTGCCCGCTGGGTACTTCCATTACCGGATCGGCCGGGCCGGCCAGATCAGGTGTCTCCTCCAGCACCTCGCGGATACGGCGGGCGCTGGCCAGGGAGCGGGTGAGCAGCAGAAATACATTGGAAATCATCATCAGAGAGTTGATGACCTGCATCACGTAACTGAGAAAGGCGGTCAGGTCTCCCACCGACATACTGCCCGCCAGAATGAACCGTCCGCCGTTCCACATGATGAGCACCACGGTGGTGTACATCACCGCCTGGAAGGCGGGCTGGTTCAGGGTGGCAAGACGGAAGGTGCTGCGGCTGGCGTCCCGCAGCTCCCGGTTGACCTCCTCAAACTGTTCGGCCTCGAACTCACCGCGGACAAAGGCCTTGATGGCCCGGATGGCGGTGAGGCACTCCTGCACAAAGCCGTTGACATGGTCCACCGACTGCTGCTGCCGGTGGTAGAGGGGGCCCACCTTGTGGACGATGAGGGCCAGCAGGGCGCCCAGGATGGGGGAGCAGATGACGAACACCAGCGCCAGCCTGGCGTTGAGCACAAAGGCCAGCCAGATGCCGATGACCAGCATTGCCGGGCCACGCACCAGGGGCCGCAGGCCGCCGGTCACCGCGTTTTGGATGACGGTGACGTCGGTGGTCATCCGGGTCACCAGGGAGGGCACCGAGAACCGGTCCAGGTTGGAGAAGGAGAAGTCCTGGAGCCGCCGGTACTCCGCCAGGCGCAGCTCCGCGCCGAAGCGGTAGGCGGTCCGGGCGGCGAAGCGGGCGTACAGCAGGCCCGTCACCAGCGCCGCCAGAGCGCAGAGGGCCATCTTCACCCCCTGCTGGAGGATCAAAGGGATGTTGTGGTCCGGCACGCCCAGGTCCACGATGTCGGTCATCAGCAGGGGGATGACCATCTCCAGAAAGCTCTCCGCCAGGACCAGCAGCATGGCCAGGACCAGGTCCCGGCGGCAGGGCCGCAGATAGCGGGCGATGTACTTCAGATCGCGCACAGAGCACACCCCCTCACAGCAGCCGCCCGCCCACGTTGCGGTAGGCCCGGGCGAGAAAGTCGGCGAACTGGGCCCGCTCCTGGGGGGTGAAGCCCTGGAGCATCCGGTCCTCGATCTGGACGCACTGCTCCTCCCAGGCGGAGAAGGCCGCCCGGCCCCGGCCGGTCAGCTCCACCGTGCCGGAGCGGCGGTCGGTGGGGGAGAGGCGGCGGACCAGAAAGCCGTCCCGCTCCAGGTTGTCCACCATGCGGCAGATGGCGGCGGGGTCCACCTCGCAGT
Organism: Candidatus Galloscillospira excrementavium; assembly: GCA_018711785.1. GTDB lineage: Bacteria > Bacillota > Clostridia > Oscillospirales > Oscillospiraceae > Galloscillospira_A > Galloscillospira_A excrementavium. The sequence goes on along the minus strand of DVHW01000223.1, from coordinate 1,108 downwards.
AGTCGGCCAGGGCCCGCTGGGAGCAGGGGCCCCGGCCCGCCAGGCAGCGCAGCACCTTGGGCTGGCCCGGCGAGAGCCCCAGCTTTCTCAGATGGGGGCGGAGGTAGTTGTGCATGACGTGGGCGGTGCGGGAGAGCAGGGTGTGGATGGCATACTCCATGGTCAAAACTCCTTCCCAAGAGGAATGATTGACCTGTCTTTTATTGACGTGTCAATGTTCAGCACGGATTATTATACCCCTGTTTTTCCCCTTGTCAACCGGCACGGGCCAAGAACAGAAAAGGCGGACTGGTCAAAGACGCAGTTATGGTTGAGAAATGGGAGCGGGTGTGATATAATTTTCTCCAACTGCGTAAAATGAAGCGATATCATCTCCGGAAGGGGTTATGAAATGAAGATTGTGGTGCTGGCCGGGGGGCTCTCTCCGGAGCGGAATGTGTCCCTCTCCACCGGCTGCATGGTGGCCGAGGCCCTCCGGGGCCGGGGACACCGGGTAGCCCTGGTGGACATGTTTTTCGGCGTGGCGGAAGGGGGAGACCTGGAGGCCCTGTTTGACCGGGACATCCCGGAGGAGTTCAAGCATGTGAGCCGGGAGGCCCCCGACCTGGAGCAGGTCCGGGCCAGCCGGCCCGGGGGAGGCAGGAGCCTGTTCGGCCCCCGGGTGCTGGAGCTGTGCGGGGGGGCGGACCTGGTGTTTTTGGCCCTCCACGGCGCCTGCGGGGAGGACGGCCGGGTCCAGGCCGCCCTGGACCTGCTGGGCATCCCCTACACCGGGGCGGGCTATCTGGGCAGCGCCATCGCCATGGACAAGGATCTGACCAAGCGCCTGGTGGCCGACCAGGTCAACACTCCGGGGTGGAAGACGGTGGAGTACGCCGCCGGGGACATCAGCGGCCTGGCGGATTCCGCCCGCCTGCCCTGCGTGGTCAAGCCGGTGGCCAGCGGGTCCTCCATCGGGGTGTCCATTGCCCGGGACCGGGCGGAGCTCCGAGCCGCCCTGGAGGCGGGGCTGGCCCTGGGGGGGCGGACGGTGCTGGAGGAGTACATCCAGGGCCGGGAGCTCCAGGTGGGCATCCTGGACGGGGAGGCCCTGCCCTCCATCGAGATC
>DVHW01000222.1 GCA_018711785.1 Candidatus Galloscillospira excrementavium | reverse complement strand
CGAAGGCGGGTTCGCTTTGGAGAGGAGGAGCGGCGGAATGAGCGAGCTTTCCCCGTCAGGGGGAGGCGAGGGATATGGAGCCCGCGACGACGAGGGGCCATCAAGGCATTCATCAGGAGGTTTTAACTATGAAAGTCAGACCGTCCGTGAAGCCCATGTGCGAGAAGTGCAAGATCATCAAGCGCAAGGGCAAAGTCATGGTCATTTGCGAAAACCCCAAGCACAAGCAGAGACAAGGTTAAAAGGAGGCGCTGAAGAATATGGCACGTATTGCCGGCATTGACTTGCCGAGGGAGAAGCGGATCGAGATCGGTCTGACCTACATCTTCGGCATCGGGCGCACCAGCGCCAACAAGATCCTCAAGGCGACTGGCATCAACCCCGATACCCGGGTCAAGGACCTGACCGAGGAGGAAGAGGCCAAGCTCCGCGAGTATATCAACCACAACCACACCGTGGAGGGCGATCTGCGCCGCGACATCGCAATGGACATCAAGCGCCTGACCGAGATCGGCTGCTACCGGGGTATCCGGCACCGCAAGGGCCTGCCCGTCCGCGGCCAGCACACCAAGAACAACGCCCGGACCCGCAAGGGACCCAAGCGCACCGTCGCGAACAAGAAGAAGTAAGGAGGGATAAGCAATGGCTGCTGCGAATACCAAGGGCAAGAAAGTGGTGCGGAAGCGCCGCGAGCGTAAGAACGTGGAGAAGGGCCAGGTGCATATCCGCTCTTCCTTCAACAATACCATGGTCACCGTGACCGACATGGGCGGCAACGCCCTGAGCTGGGCCTCCTCCGGAGGCCTGGGTTTCCGGGGCTCCCGGAAGTCCACCCCCTTCGCCGCGCAGACCGCTGCCGAAACGGCCGCCAAGGCCGCCATGGAGCACGGACTGAAGACCGTCGAGGTCTACGTGAAGGGCCCCGGCGCCGGCCGTGAGGCCGCCATCCGTGCGCTTCAGGCCGTGGGCCTGGAGGTCACCCTCATCAAGGACGCGACCCCCATCCCCCACAACGGCTGCCGTCCGCCCAAGCGCCGCCGCGTGTAAGAGAAGGAGGAAGTATCAATGGCTAAGAATATGCAGCCCATCGCCAAGCGCTGCCGCGCGCTGGGCATTTCTCCTGCCACCATGGGTTATGCCAAGAAGACCAGCAACCGCAACCCCGGCGGCCAGATGAGAAAGAAGAAGAGCGAGTATGCGCTCCAGCTGACCGAGAAGCAGAAGGTCAAGTTCATCTACGGCATCATGGAGAAGCAGTTCCACTCCTACTATGAGAAGGCCGCCAGCATGCCCGGCAAGACCGGCGACAACCTGCTGGTGCTGGTGGAGCGCCGCCTGGACAACGTGGTGTTCCGCCTGGGCTTCGCCATGACCCGCCGGGAGGCCCGTCAGCTGACCACCCACGGCCACTTCACCGTCAACGGCCAGCGGGTGGACATCCCCTCCTATCTGGTGAAGGCCGGCGACGTGATCGAGGTGAAGGAGTCCAGCCGCTCCTCCGTCAAGTTTAAGCGCCTGACCGGCGAGGACGCCCCCTCCGTGCTGCTGCCCAAGTGGCTGGAGCGGGAGAAGAACACCCTGAAGGGCACCGTGGTGCAGCTGCCCACCCGGGAGGACATCGATCTGCCCATCGAGGAGCACCTCATCGTCGAGCTGTACTCCAAGTAAGAAACAGAGTATGTCTCCGCGGGGCCCGGACGGCCGGTCCCCGCGGGGGTACAGTACCCTCGATTTATTGGTGAGCTGAACTACCACACGGCGGGCCCTGGACCCGCCGCAAGAAGGAGGGTAACACATGGTAGAAATCGAGAAGCCACGCATCGAATGTGTGGAAAACCCGGAAGACAGCTCTTACGGAAAGTATGTCGTGGAACCGCTGGAGCGGGGCTACGGCACCACCCTGGGCAACTCCCTGCGGCGCATTCTGCTCTCCTCCCTGCCCGGCACTGCGGTGACCTCCATCAAGATCGCCGGCGTGCAGCATGAGTTCTCCACGATCCCCGGCATCAAGGAAGATGTGACCGAGATCGTGCTCAATGTAAAGGCCATCATTGCCAAGCTCCACCCGGAGGGCGTGAAGACCGTCTACATCGAGGCCAGCGGCGAGGGTGAGGTCACAGCGGGCGACATCAAGGCCGACGGCGAGGTGGAGATCCTCAACCCCGAGCAGCACATCGCCACCCTGGGCCCGGACGCCAGCCTGAACATGGAGCTGACCCTGGCCCATGGCCGGGGCTATGTCACCGCCGACCGGAATAAGAATCCCCAGTCCATCATCGGGGTCATCCTGGTGGACAGCGTGTATACCCCGGTGCGCAAGGTCAACTACACGGTGGAGAACACCCGTGTGGGAGACCTGACCGACTATGACAAGCTGACGCTGGAGGTCTGGACCAACGGCGTCATCACCGCCCGGGACGCGGTCAGTCTGGGTGCCCGCATCCTCTGCGACCACTTTGTCCTCTTCACCGACCTCAGCGAGACCATGGGCGCCAAGTCCACGGTGGTGGAGAAGGCGGAGACCCAGCGGGACAAGGTGCTGGAGCTGACCATCGAGGAACTGGACCTGTCGGTCCGTTCCTTCAACTGCCTCAAGCGGGCCAACATCAACACGGTGGAGGATCTGATCTCCAAGACCGAGGACGAGATGATGAAGGTCCGCAATCTGGGCCGCAAGAGCCTGGAGGAGGTCATCAACAAGCTGGCTATGATGGGCCTGAGCCTGGCCAGCGAGGACAGCAACAACTGACTGCACCGCCGGACGGCCCCGTCCGGCGCGGAGGGCGGCTGTGGGCAAGTAACGTTCCCTCACAGCCCCGGGGAGACCCGGGCCGACGGCGCTTTCCAGAGGGGGAGACCCCTTCAGGACGAATTTTGAAGCATTTCGCCTGGTGCGAAATGGGATGAGGAGTGTTTTCCATGTCTACTCACCGCAAGCTCGGCAAACCCACCGACCAGCGTATGGCCATGCTGCGTGCCATGACCACCTACCTGCTGGAGAACGGCCAGATTAAGACCACCTTCAGCCGCGCCAAGGAGGTGGCCCCCCTGGCCGAGAAGATGATCACTCTGGCCAAGAAGAACGACCTGGCCGCCTACCGCCAGGCGCTGGCCTTCCTCACCAAGGAGGACGTGGCCAAGAAGCTGTTCAGCGAGCTGAACCTGAAGTATCAGGACCGCGCGGGCGGCTACACCCGTGTGGTGAAGATCGGCCCCCGCCGCGGCGACGCGGCCGAGATGGCCATCGTGCAGCTGGTGTAAGCACGAAAACGGAAGAACGAAGGAACTCCCGCCCCGATTTGGGGCGGGAGTTTTTGTATTGCTGCCTCGGAAAGAGGTGCCTCTGCCGAGAGAGCGCGTCCGCTGGGAGAGAAGCAGCGGAAGCCGTGAGCTCTGCGATACAACGACGGGGCGAGAGATGGAAGAGTTTGCGGCGACGAGAGCTACTCCCCCAGCTGTTCCACCAGCCACCGGACGATCCGTCCAGTCAGACCCCAGATGGCCCGGCCCTCATAGAGATAGATAGGTACCTCGGCTGTCGCCCCCCTCCAGGGATATCCCTGGGGAAAGCCGATCAGGTCATAGGGGAAATCCTCCCCTACCTGGGGGACCAGGGGATAGGCATACGTGATGGGCTGATGGGTCTGGAAATAGGAGAACGGGACCAGGAAGGTCTCCTGCACCTCTGCCGGATTGGGGGAGAGGTGATTTAGCCGCACCTCGGCCAGATAGGGGTGGAGCAGAAAGGCAGACTGATGGTAGAGGCAGTCCAGCGGGGCGATGAGGGAGATGTCGGACCGGGGGATGGACAGCTCCTCCCAGGTCTCCCGCAGGGCACAGTCCTCAGGTGACTCGCCCGGCTCCACCTTCCCGCCGGGGAAGCAGACCTCCCTTGGCTGATGGTTCAGAGTGCTCGCACGGACCTCGAAGAGCAGGGAGAGGCCATCTGCGGTCTCCACCACGGGCACCAGCACCCCATAGTGGGTGGGCACGCCCTGGAGACCGGGAGCGTGGTCCCGGAGTTTGTTTTTGAGATCAGAGAGGGTCAAGGAAATGGCCTCCTTTGAGAGAATACCGTCCTCTCTACCCCTGTTGAGGCGGAGAGGACGGCCTATGCTGGGGGAAGATAAAAAGTTGGCCTATCCAGGCAAACTGGGCCATGATGTTCACAGGCCTATTGTACAAGACGGCAGGGGCAGTGTCAACAAGGCGGCTTCTCCCTGTCATCTCCGATTTATCCAATCGTTTCCCGCTTTGCTCTGATAAACTTCGGTTAAGATGCCCAAAGTGTGGGCAGAGAAAGGACGGGACAAAACGATGGCAACAGATGAGATGAAGTGGCTGGGAGCCCCCCCGGAGATCCCGGAGGCGGAGATCGACCACATCGAGACGGCAGATGTCATTGTGGTGGGGGCGGGCATCGCCGGCGTGGCGGCAGTGCGCTCTGCGGTGGAGGCGGGCGCTTCGGTCCTCCTATTCGAGAAGTGCGACGGCCCCCAGGGACGCTTTGGAGATTTTGCCACGCTGAACTGCAAGACCTCCGCCAAATGGGGCCGGGACAACATCGATACCGAGGCAGTTGTGCGGGACCTGATGCGGGACAGCTGCTTCCGGGTGGACCAGCGCATTCTCAAGACCTGGGCGGACCACTGCGGGGAGGACTTTGACTGGCTGCTGGAGGCCTGCCCCGAGGTGCCTGTACTGGACCACACGACCCAGCCGGTGCCCGAGGGGGCCAAGTGCTGGGTCCAGCCCAGACGGATGCCCTCTCCGGAGCCCTTTGTCCATGAGAGCGAGTATCTGCCCTGCTACCAGACTACGGCGTGGATCCGGCCGACGCTTGTCCCCGTGCTCAAGGGAAATCTGGAAAAGGCGGCCGCGGAAGGAACGCTGGTCTCCCACTACGCCACCCGGGTGCTCAAGCTCCTGCGGGAGGGCGGCGGACGTGTGGAGGGGCTCATCGCCAAGGACGCCGACGGAAAGTACATCAAGGCCCTGGCCCGGAAGGGCGTGGTGCTGGCCACCGGGGACTACTCCAGCAACCGGGAGATGACCCACTACTATGTGCCCTGGACCGACGGTGTGAGCAATTTCTGGATCGGAAACGACCACGAGGGCAACCCCTCCAATGTGGGAGACGGCCACAAGATGGGTCTTTGGATCGGCGCCAAAATGCAGGACGGCCCCCACGCCCCTATGATCCACCACATGGGCGGCGCCATGGGCGTGGACGCCTTCCTCCAGCTCAACCTGAACGGCGAGCGCTACATGAATGAGGACTGCTCCGGCCAGCAGGTGGAGAACCAGCTGGAGCGCCAGCCCCAGAAGACCGCCTGGCAGTTCTTTGACAGCGCCTGGAAGGAGCAGGTGCCCCACATGTGCCCGGGCCACGGCTCAGTGTGCTACGCCCTGGAGGACGAGGACCTGAAGTCCGGAGAGATCAACCCCGCCATTTCCGCCTGGGACGGCTACACGACCCAGGGCGCCCTGGACGCCTCGGTGGAGAAGGGACAGACGGTCCGGGCAGATACCATCGAGGAGCTGATCGATCAGGTGGGCCTGCCCCGGGAGAAAGCCCTGGCCGAGATCGCACGGTATAACGAGCTGGCCCGCAAGGGGCACGACGACGACTTCGGCAAGCGCCCTGACCGGCTCTATCCCCTGGAGAAGGGCCCGTTCTACGCGGTGAAATTCGAGGCGGGCGGCATGCTGGTGTGCATGGGCGGCCTGGAGAGCGACCGGGAGGCCCACTGCTTTGATACCGACCGCAAGCCCATCCCCGGCCTGTATGTGGCGGGGAATGTCCAGGGCAACCGGTTCGCGGTGGAGTATTCCACCACAGTGCCCGGCCTGAGCCATGCCATGGCGCTGACCTACGGCCGTATTGCCGGCCGAAATGCCGCCCTGGGCGTGTGACCCGGCTTCGGAAAAAAGAAAGAGCTCCCCGGCCTGCTTGGCAGGCCGGGGAGCTCTTTCGTAAGTCACGGCTGGGCGGAGGGGAGCGCCCCGTTCATAACATCGTCGTAGTGGAGCACCTCCACAACGCGGCCCCAGTCCATCACCACTTCCCG
>DVHW01000221.1 GCA_018711785.1 Candidatus Galloscillospira excrementavium | reverse complement strand
GCCCCCGGCTGATGGCCGGGGGCGGCGCCTTTCGCATAGCCTCGCAGAGTTCGCGCCCGCAGGCGCGAGAAGGTCTCACCGAGTTCGCGGCGCGCACGCCGCGAATAAAGCGTAATCCGTTTTTTTCGAGGACATGTGCCTCGGAAAAAACACTTCTCGGCGTGTAAGTGTAAGTTTTGCCCGTCCCCCGCAAGGGCAAAATCTTGCGCGCAGCACGCCGCAACCTTCTCGAACAAGTGCTCGCACTTGTTCGAAATCCTCACGCGCTCCGGCGGCCGTCCCCGGCGGGGGGCAGGCCGTCCTCGTCCTCCGCGCCGGAGGAGAGCACCGCCTCGGGCAGCACCACGGTGATGCGGGTGCCGATGCCCTCCCGGGAGAGGACCTCGAACCAGCCGCCGTGGCGGTCCACAATCCACTTGGCGATGGCCAGCCCCAGCCCGGTGCCCCCGGTCTGGCGGGCCCGGGACTCGTCGGTGCGGTAGAACCGGTCGAAGATGTGGGGCAGGCTCTCCGGGGCGATGCCCTGGCCCTCGTCCTGGACCGACAGGCGCACCAGCCCGTCCTTCACGCCGCAGGAGAGGGAGATATGCCCCCCGGCGGGGGTGTACTTGATGGAGTTGTCCACCAGGATGCGCAGGCACTGCTTCATGAGGCCGGTGTCCGCGTGGATGGGGGCGGCGGCCTCCCACCGGGCGGAGAAGGTGTGGGAGCGGTCGATCATCTCGGTCTCCTTGAGCACCTGGGCGGCCACCTCGGTCAGGTCGAAGTCCTCCAGTTCGATGTGCATGGAGTCGTTGTCCCCCCGGGCCAGGAACAACAGCTGCTCCACCAGCTCCTTCATGGCGGCGGCCTCCTGGGTGATGGCGTCGATGGCCTCCTGCCGGGTGGCGGGGTCGTCCTTGCCCCAGCGGTTGAGCAGGTTGGCGTACCCCTGGATGACCGCGATGGGGGTGCGCAGCTCGTGGCTGGCGTCGGAGACAAAGCGCATCTGGGAGCGGTAGGCCTCGTTGATGCGGTCCAGCATGGCGTTGATGGCCTCGGCCAGGGTCTTGAGCTCCTTCTGCTGGCCGGAGACCGAGATGCGCTTGTCCAGGTGGGTGGCGTTGATCTCGTCCAGCTTGCCGGCCAGGATCTTCAGCTCCTCCGGGCTCATGGCGGACACGTTGCCCAGCTTGGCCGCGGCGGCGGCCAGCTCCTGGATGGGCTTGAGGGTCTTTTTGATGGTGCCCGCGTTGCGCAGCAGGTTGCTGATGAGGCTGACGATCTGGAAAATGAGCAGCACCCGGGAGGCGAACACAAAGGCCGCCGCCGGCCGGCTCAGGTCCAGGGTGATGGTGTAGGGGGCCGCCCCGGGCATGGAGAGCGAGTAGCTGGTGGGCCCGCCGCTGTGGAAGCGGATGAGGCCGAAGAAGAGGCTGGTGTCCCCGGGGTCAAAGTACCGCGTCCCCTCCGCGGTCTCCTCCGGCGCGGGGAAGAAGGAGGGCAGGGCCCAGCCTCCTCCGGCGTAGTCCCCGGCGGTGACGATGTAGTCCCCCGCCTGCATCCACTCGGTGGCGTCGGCCGAGGGCACCCCCCGCTGGTCTACCAGAGCGCTGATCTCCACGCACTGCCGCTCCGCCCACAGGAACATCCCCCCGGTGAACAGGAGGGTGAGGAGCAGGTCCATGCAGAAGTAGATGCCCAGCAGCCGGAAGAACAGCCGGGTGTTGAGCCGGGCCACAATGGAGGATTTGATGCGCCCGGGTGAGCGGGCGGCGTGTTTCTTGGACAACGGGTATCCCCCCAGTCGGTGACGGCGCGCCTACTCGTCCCGGATGACATAGCCCACGCCGCGGACGGTGTGGATGAGCTTGACGCCGAAGGCCTCGTCGATTTTGGAGCGGAGGAAGCGGATGTACACGTCCACCGCGTTGGTCTCCCCCACGAAGTCGAACCCCCACACGTGGTCCAGCAGGGACTCCCGGGAGATGACCTTGCCCTTGTTCTCCAGCAGGTAGTGGAGCAGGTCGAACTCCCGCCGGGTGAGCTCCACGGCCCTGCCGTCCACCGTCACCTCGTGGCGCTCCACGTCCATGGCCAGGGGGCCGGCGGTGAGGAGGTCCCGCTCCTCCGCCGGCGCGGCGGGGCGCTTGCGCAGAGCAGCCCGGATGCGGGCCAGCAGCTCCTCGATGGCAAAGGGCTTGGTGATGTAGTCGTCCGCCCCCATGTCCAGGCCGGAGACCTTGTCCACCACCGTGTCCCGGGCGGTGAGCATGATGACGGGCACCTGGCTCTCCTTCCGCAGGCGGCGGAGGACCTCCATGCCGGAGAGGGCGGGGAGCATGATGTCCAGCAGGATGAGGTCAAACCGGCCGGACAGGGCCTTGTCCAGCCCCGTGCGGCCGTCAAAGGCCTTCTCCACCTCGTAGCCCTCGTACTGGAGCTCCAGCTCCACCATGCGGGCCAGCTTTTCCTCGTCCTCGATGAGCAGCAGTTTTTCCGGCATGTCGCCAGCCTCCCAACGCGGGGCGCGGCCCCGCTAGTTCTTCTTCTGGTTTTTCTTGGACTCGGTGTGCTTGCGGACCTCGTCCTTCACCCGGTCCACCATGTCGTCCACCGTGGCGCCCACGCCGTCCATCACCTCGTTGACCGACTCCCGGCCCAGCTCGGGACCGGAGAAGCGGTACCGGCAGCCCAGGAACAGGCCGATGATGAGGAGGGGAAGGGTGATCCAGAAGGCCACCACGGCCAGGATGATGACCACCGCCACGGGCAGGGAGGTCATCTGCTCCCCCTTGCGCCAGATCTCCAGCCGGTTGTCCGAGGCGTGGCGGAAGAGGTTCAGAAAGGCCTCCGCCGCGGCGCGGAAGGAGACCCGCCAGTCGTCCGCGGACCCGGCGGCCTGGCCGCGGCCCGCGCTGCCGGCGCTTCCTCCCCCGCCGCCCGCCGCAGCGTGGGAGACCGCCAGGTCTCCCCCCGAGGGGGGCGGGGAGGCGCCGGGGCGGGTGGAGTAGAACCCGCCCCCGGGCACGCTGGCGCTGCGGCCGGTGCGCTCCAGGTAGAGGATGGCCTCCAGCAGGTCGCCGCCGGTGTGCTCCAGCGCCTCGGCGCAGTCGGTGTAGGACGCGCCGGACTTCTCCCGCAGCTTTTCCACTTGTTCAAAGGTAACGGACATGGCAAGGGCCCCTTTCGCCGGATTGCATTTGGATTTTGTACTCCTATTGTACCCCGCCGGCGGAAAAAAGGAATTTAGCCTTTCTTAAAGTTCCATTAAAAAAGGAGGGCCGGCTCAGATGCGGGCCGCGCCGGTTTTCCTGGCGGCATCCGCCACCGCGGCGGCTACCGCCGGGCAGACCTCCCCGCAGAGCGGGCTCTGCGGGGACCCCGGATCTCATCTGCGCGGGCGGAGTGAATCCGCCCGGCATCAAGGTTTTGGCCCCGG
>DVHW01000220.1 GCA_018711785.1 Candidatus Galloscillospira excrementavium | reverse complement strand
CCGTCTGCCGCCGGGACGTACGCCACATGCGCCACGCCGAAGAACGGCACGAGGTGGTGCTCGCACATGGAGTAGAACGGGATGTCGCGCACGAGCACCATCTCCTCGTGATGCTCGTCGAACGTCGTCTCGAAGTGCTCGGCGGGGTCTTCCGCAAGGCCCGCGAACACCTCCTCGTACATCTTCGCCACGCGCTCGGGCGTCTTGAGCAGCCCTTCCCTATCAGGGTCCTCGCCCACGCCTTCCAAGATGAGACGTACGCCCGCTTCGATCTTCGCTCTATCCATGACCGTCCTTCTATCGCAACACAACGCCCGGCATCATACCACGCCGCCCGCGTGCGCACCGCGTCGCGCCCCGCAGCCCCATGCAGCCTCCAACCCCACGCGCCGCTCCGTCCTCGTTACAGCGACAACTCCAACCCTACGGGGCAGTGGTCGCTGCCGTAGACCTCATCGTAGATGCAGGCGCTTTCGATGCGGGGCGCCAGCTCGCTGCTCACGAGGAAGTAGTCGATGCGCCACCCCGCGTTGTTCTCCCGGGCGTGGTAGAGGTAGCTCCACCAGGAGTAGGCCCCGGTCCTGTCCGGGTAGAAGTACCGGAAGGTGTCCACAAAGCCCGCCTGGAGCAGCTGGGTCATCTTGGCCCGCTCCTCGTCGGTGAACCCGGCGTTGCCCCGGTTGGGCTTGGGGTTTTTCAGGTCGATCTCCTCGTGGGCCACGTTCAGGTCCCCGCAGAGGATGACCGGCTTTTTCCCCTCCAGGCCCTTCAGGTAGGAGCGCAGCTCGTCCTCCCACTCCATCCGCCAGCCCAGCCGGGCCAGGTCCCGCTGGGCGTTGGGGGTGTAACAGGTGACGAGGAAGAAGTCGTCAAACTCCGCGGTGATGGACCGCCCTTCCCGGTCGTGGTCCGGCGAGCCGATGCCGTAGGACACCGACAGGGGCTCCTCCCGGGTGAAGAGGGCGGTGCCCGAGTAGCCCTTTTTCTCCGCACTGTTCCAGTACAGGCGGTACCCCGGCAGGTCCAGCTCGATCTGGTGGGGCTGGAGCTTGGTCTCCTGGAGGCAGAACACGTCGGCCTGGGCGGCCTGGAAAAAGTCCAAAAACCCCTTGTTCAGACAGGCCCGCAGGCCGTTGACGTTCCACGAGATGAGCTTTTTCATAGCATCCCGTTCAGAGCGTCCCCGTCGTTCCAGACGATGGGCTTGCCGTCGGCGTCCAGCAGGGGGGTGAGCCCGCCGCCGTAGCCGTTGACCAGCTGGAGGTAGAGCACGCCGGTGACGGTGTCCCGAATGATGACGGTGGCCATCATCATCCCGCCGTTGGGGGTCTCGTTGAGCAGCACCTCAAAGCGTTTTTGTTTTGCCATAATGATCAGTCCTCCTTGTGGGGGAAATAGGGGCGCTGGGGGTCAGTACCGCCGCACCACGGCCACCACTTTGCCCAGGATCTCGGCCCGGTCGCCGTCGATGGGCTCGTAGTCCGGGTTCTCGGGCAGGAGCCAGGTGTGGCCGTCCTTGCGGCGGAGGGTCTTGACGGTGGCCTCGTCCTCCAGCAGGGCCACCACGATCTCCCCGTTCCGGGCCTCCTGCTGGCGGTGGACCACCACCAGGTCCCCGGGGAGGATGCCGGCGTAGAGCATGGACTCCCCCCGCACCCGCAGGGCAAAGTGCTCCCCGGACAGGCCCTGGGTGTCGAAGGTCAGGTAGTCCTCAATGCACTCCTGTGCCAAAATGGGGGACCCGGCGGCCACATTGCCCACCACGGGCACACGGTCGGCCTGGCCGTCCAGCTCCTCGGCCACCGGGCGGGCGCCGCTCACCGTGATGGCCCGGGTCTTGCCCTCGGCCTTGGTGATGATGCCCTTCTCCTCCATGCCCTTCAGGTGGAAGTGGACGGTGGAGGGGGACTTGAGCCCCACGTGCTCCCCGATCTCCCGCACAGAGGGGGGGTAGCCGTGCCGGGCCTGAAAGGCCACGATAAAGTCGTAGATCTGCTGCTGTTTGGGGGAGAGTTCCTTCATCCCGGAGACCTCCTCGAATGGATTCCGGCGGGCGAGGCGCCCCGCCGGGGGCGGCTCTTGGAGCCAGGATACGGGCGGCGCGGCCGGTATGCATCCTGAGCCAGCTTTTCCGCCTGCCCAGACCGGGGCGGGGAAACAGGCTTGAAACAGAACATAACAGCCGTCTTGCGGCTATTATACCATAGGGACGGGAAAATGGCAAACATTTGTTCTAAGCCCTTGGACGGAAAAAGCCCCCGGCCGGAGGTTTCTCCGGCCGGGGGCCTTTCTTCTGCCGTGCGGCGGGCGTTTTACTGCCCGGCCTTCTCGATCTCCCCGGCCACGCCGTCCAGGTAGTTGGGGGAGAAGGTCTCGATCTCCCCGGCGTCGCAGGCGGCGGCCAGGGCGGGGTCGATGGGCAGACGGGCCAGGACCTTCAGGTCCAGCTCCCTGGCCACCTCCTCGATGTGGCTCTCGCCGAAGATGGCGTGGCGGCTGCCGCAGTCGGGGCACTGGTAGTAGCTGTAATTCTCCACCAGGCCCAGCACGGGGACGTCCATGAGCCCGGCCATCTTCACCGCCTTGGTGACGATCATGCGCACCAGGTCCTGGGGGCTGGTGACCACCACCACGCCGTCCACAGGCAGGGACTGGAACACGGTCAGAGGCACGTCGCCGGTCCCGGGGGGCATATCCACAAAGAGGTAGTCGATGTTGCCCCATACCACGTCAGTCCAGAACTGCTTGACCACCCCGGCGATGACCGGGCCCCGCCAGACCACGGGGTCGGTCTCGTGCTCGGTGAGGAGGTTCAGGCTCATGACGGCGACGCCGCCCTTGGAGTACATGGGCTCAATGCCCAGCTCGCTGCCGGAGGCGTGGCCGTGGACGCCGAAGATCTTGGGGATGGAGGGGCCGGTGATGTCGGCGTCCAGGATGCCCACCTTCCTGCCCCGCGCCGCCATGGCGGCGGCCAGGCCGGCGGTGACCAGGCTCTTGCCCACGCCCCCCTTGCCGCTCATGACGGCGATGACCTTGCCGATGGAGGACAGGGGGTTGGGCTTTTCCAGAAAGCTCTGGGGCTGCGTCCGCTCTCCGCAGTTGGAGGAGCAGGAGGAGCAGTCGTGGGTGCAGTCAGACATGAAACAACTTCCTTTCTCTCTTCTCGTTTTTTCCACAGACGGGCCCGGGTCCGGGCCCCGGACAGGCTCAGTAGTGATAGCTCCCGCCGCCGATGAACTCCCGCAGCAGGGAGTCCCTTGCCACCAGGGCGGGGTCGATGGGCTCGAAGGAGTCAAAGGCGGCAATGAGGTCCAGCAGCTCGGAGCGGCGGGCGTTCTCCTCCGGCACCGCCTGGAGCAGGGGCACGGCGTAGTGCCGCATCACCGACACCTCGTAGGGCAGGGAGGAGTCCAGCAGGATGTCCGCCTTGTTCTTGAAGGGGGAGATGTAGAGCTTCTCCCCCCGGCGCACGTTGGCCCACATGGCCAGGGTCTCGGCCACGTCGGTGCCCCGGAAGTTGCAGTCCCGCACCGCCCGGCGGGTCAGGCGCATCCAGGTGCCCTTGAAGCGCAGCGCCTCCCCCTCCAGCACGTTGCTCCGGGCGGAGATGTAGAGCTTGGTGGCCTCGGGGTGGGGGCCGGCGATGTCGTCGTTCAGGGCGTGGATGCCCTCGAAGATGGCGATTTCATTCTTCCCCAGCCGGAGGGGCGTGCCCCGGGCGTCGTTGCGCATCTGGCGGGCGAACTCGAACTTGGGGATGATGACCTCCTCCCCCCGGCTCAGGCGGGTGAAGGTCTCGTCCAGCAGGTCCATGTCCAGGCACTTGGGGGACTCGAAGTCGATGTCCCCCTCCGGGGTGCGGGGCGCGGTGCGCCGGTCCAGGGTCTTGAAGTAGTTGTCCAGGGAGATGGTGTGGGAGTTGATGCCCCGCCGCTCCAGCTCCTCCTCGATCTTCAGGGCCGTGGTGGTCTTGCCCGAGCCGGAGGGCCCGGAGAGGAGCACGATGGGGCTCTTCACCATCCGCTCCTGGATGCGGTCGGCCGCGGCGCGCACCCGGTCCTGATAGCTCTGGTCGCACGCGGCCAGAAATCCCTTCACATCGGTGCGGATGTGCCGGTTAATTTCCTGCAGCTGATAGGCCATGGGGTCCCTCCTTTTTCATCCCGGCGTAAAAGGCGGTGAGGGCCTCCTTCTCCGCCAGGCAGGTTTCAATGGACTGGATATATTCATATGGATATTTGGCGTTGGGTATGCGCAGGATGCGGCCCGAATCCGGGTCCACCAGCTTGGTCATCCCCCCGCCCCCCAGGGCCAGGACGGTGTGGAGCTCCTCCATCATGGCGATATTGTAGAGGTTCTCCGTGCCGGGCCGGCACCAGCCCACGTTCTCAAAGGAGCCGGACATGTACTTCTGCCGGTAGAGGTAGTAGGGCACATACCCCGCCCCCCGCAGGGCCTCGTCCGCCCTGTCCAGCATGGCGGAGACCGCCCCGGCGCTGGGCAGGGCCTCCGGGTCGGCCATCAGCCGGGAGCCCTTCTTGAGGGCCAGGGTGTGGACGGTGATGTTCTCCGGCGCCAGGGAGAGCACCTCCTCCAGAGAGGCGGCAAAGCCCGCCGCACTGTCCCGGGGCAGGCCGGCGATGAGGTCCATGTTCACCACGCCGAAGCCCGCCGCGCGCACGTCGGCCATGGCCCGGCGGATGTCCGCCGCGGTGTGGGAGCGGCCCATGGCGGCGAGGACCTCATCCGACATGGACTGGGGGTTCACCGACACCCGTCCTACGCCGTGGGAGCGGAGGACGGAGAGCTTTTCCGGGGTGATGGTGTCGGGCCGGCCGGCCTCCACCGTGTACTCGGTGAGGCGGCTCAGGTCCAGGTGGGCCTCCAGAGCGCCCATCACCCGCTCCAGCTGGGGGGCGGAGAGGGTGGTGGGGGTGCCGCCGCCGAAGTAGATGGTGCGGACAAAGAGCCCGCTGCGCCGCAGCAGGTCCCCCGCCGCGGCGATCTCCCGCTCCAGGGCGTCCAGATAGGGCTCCAGGAGCTGGAGGGCCCGCTTCACGTCCGCCGAGATGAAGGAGCAATAGGCGCACCGGGTGGGGCAGAAGGGGATGCCCACGTAGAGGGACACCTCGTCGGGCCGCAGGCTCTTCCGGGCGGCCACACTGGCCCGGGCGCAGTCCATGGCCAGCCGCACCCGCTGGGGGGTGACGTGGTAAATTTCCCGCAGGCGGCGCTCCGCCTCCGCCTCGCTCTCCCCCCGGAGGAGGGCCTTCGTGGGGATCTTCACCGGCCGCACCCCGGTCATGGCCCCCCAGGGGGGCTCCCGGCCCAGGGCGGCGGTGCCGCAGCGGTAGAAGCACAGCTTCAGCAGCTGCTGATAGGCCCGGTCGGCCTCCGTCTCCCCCGGCTCTCCCGGGTCGGGGATGGAATCCCGGCTGGCGTAGGTCTTTCCCTGCCAGCGCAGCTGTGCCTCCCCCTCCGCCCGGCCGTTTTCCCGGGTGAGGGTCAGGACCAGGAAGTCCTCCCCCTCCGCCGGGGGCTCGGCCGGGTAGAGGGGCCGCTGGCCGGGGAAGAGGGTGAGGAGCATCTGCTCGGCGGCATATTTGTAGTCGTGGCCCCGGAGATAGAGCTTCATGGGGCCATCGCTTCCATCAGGTAGTAGTTGCTCTTCCGCTCGGCCTCCAGGGTGGTGAGTCCCATATGTCCCGGGCAGACCTGCCGGTCCCCGGGGAGGGAGCCCAGCTTTTTGAGGGAGGCCATCAGCTCCTCATAGCTGCCGCCGCCCAGGTCGGTACGGCCCATGGAGCCCTGGAACAGGGTGTCCCCGGTGAAGAGGACCTCCCCCGTGTCCAGGCAGACCCCGCCGGGGGTGTGGCCGGGGGTGTGGAGCACCCGGAGGGTGAGCGGGCCGAAGGAGAGCGTATCCCCCTCGCCATAGTCCACAGTCTCCCCGATGGCGGGCATCACCGGGGTGCCCAGCATGGCCCTGTCCGCAGGGTGGAGGTAGACCTTCACCCCGGGATAGGCCTCCCGGAGGGCGGCCACGGCGCCGGTGTGGTCAAAGTGGCCGTGGGTCAGGAGAATCATGGAGAGGGACACCCCGTCGGCGGCGAGGGCGGAGAGAATTTCCTGGGCGCTTCCGCCGGGGTCCACCGCGGCGCAGAGCCCCGCGGCCTCGTCCTCCAGCAGGTAGCAGTTGGTGCCGATGCTGCCCACGGTGAGATGCTTGATGATCATAAGGGAACCTCCAGAAAAATAGGATGCCGTGCCGGAGCAGGGGCGGGGGACGCCTGCCCCGCTCCGGCGCAGAGGGCGGATTTTACCGTCTTGAATCACCCGGGAAGCAAAGGGCTTACGCCTCTCCGGCGCCGCTCTCCTCTTCCTCCTCGTGCTCGGTGCGGGCGATGGAGATGACCTTCACGCCCTCGTCCAGATTCATCAGCTTGACCCCCTGGGCGGAGCGGCTGTACACGTTGATGCCCGACACCGCCATGCGGATGATGACGCCCGCGTCGTTGATGACCAGGATGTCGTCGTCGTCGCTGACCACCTTGACCCCCACCACGCAGCCGGTCTTGTCGGTGCACTGGTAGCCCTTCAGGCCGTAGCCGCCCCGGTTCTGGGGGCCGTCGGCGCGGATATAGTCGTCCATGGGGGTGCGCTTGCCGTAGCCGTTTTCGGTGACCATGAGAACCTGGTGGTCGTACTTGGCCCGGGCGGCGCCCACCACCCAGTCGCCCTCCCGCAGCTTGATGCCCCGGACGCCATAGGCGTCCCGGCCCATGCAGCGCACGTCGGTCTCCTTGAAGCAGATGGCCATGCCGCCGTGGGTGGCGATGAGGATGGCCTGGTCGCCGTCGGTCTCCCGGACGGCGATGAGCTCATCCCCCTCCTCCAGGGTAATGCAGCGGATGCCCGCCTTCCGGGCGGTGTTGATGGCCGAGAGCTGGATGCGCTTGACCGTGCCGTTCCGTGTGACCATGGTGAGGTAGCGGTCGTCGGGGAAATGGCGCAGGTGGATCATGGCGGTGACCTTCTCCCCCGGCTCCACGGGCAGGATGTTGATGATGTTGCTGCCCTTGGCGGTGCGGCCCGCCTCGGGAATCTGGTAGCCCTTCTTCCGGTGGACCCGGCCCCGGTTGGTGAAGAAGAGGATATAGTCGTGGGTGGAGGCGGTGAACACCGTGTCCACATAGTCCTCCTCCTTCAGGGCCTGGGCGGTGATGCCCTTGCCCCCCCGGCGCTGGGCCTTGTAGGTGGAGGCGGGCAGGCGCTTGATGTACCCGGCCTGGGTGAGGGTAAAGACGCACTCCTCCTCCTCAATGAGGTCCTCGATGTCGATCTCGTCCTCCACGTCCTGGATCTCGGTGACGCGCTCGTCGCCGTACCTGTCCCGGATGGCAATGAGCTCGTCCTTCAGCACGCCCTTGAGCATGGCCTCGTCGGAGAGGAGCTGCTGGTAGTAGGCGATGCGCTCGGCCAGCTCCTTGTACTCCCCTTCCAGCTTCTCCCGGTCCAGGCCCTGGAGGGCCTTGAGGCGCATGTCCAGGATGGCCTGGGCCTGCACGTCGTCCAGGGAGAAGCGGCTCATCAGCCGCTCCTTGGCGTCGTCGTAGCTCTCCCGGATGATGTGGATGACCTCGTCGATGTTGTCCTGGGCGATGAGCAGCCCCTCCAGCAGGTGGGCCCGCTCCTGGGCCTTGCGCAGGTCGTACCGGGTGCGGCGGATGAGGACCTCCTCCTGGAAGGAGATGTACTCGTCCAGAATGTGCCGCAGGGAGAGGATCCTGGGCTGGGGCTGGCCGTTCACATTCACCAGGGCCAGCATATTGACGGCGAAGGTGGTCTGGAGCTGGGTCTGGGCGAAGAGGCGGTTGAGGACCACCTGGGGGTTGGCGTCCCGCTTGAGCTCGATGACGATGCGCATTCCGTTGCGGTCGGACTCGTCCCGGATATCGCTGATGCCCTCCAGCCGCTTGTCCTCCACCTGGTCGGCCATGCTCTTGATCAGCTGCCGCTTGTTCACCTGATAGGGGATCTCGGTGATGATGATGCGGGTGCGGCCGTTGCCGAACTCCTCAAACTCGTGCCGGGCACGCATCACCACCCGGCCCCGGCCGGTGGCGTAGGCCGCCCGGATGCCGCTGCGGCCCATGATGATGCCCCGGGTGGGAAAGTCCGGTCCCTTGATGTACTGCATCAGGTCGGACAGCTGGGCCTCCGGGTTATCCAGCACGCAGATGCAGGCGTCGATGACCTCCCGCATGTTGTGGGGCGGGATGTTGGTGGCCATGCCAACGGCGATGCCGCTGGAGCCGTTCACCAACAGGTTGGGGAACCGGGAGGGGAGCACCTTGGGCTCCTGGGTGGACTCGTCGTAGTTGGGGTCCCAGTCCACCGTCTCCTTTTCAATGTCCCGCAGCATCTCGTCGGACAGGCGGGCCAGACGGGCCTCCGTGTACCGGTAGGCCGCCGGGGGATCGCCATCCACGGAGCCGAAGTTGCCGTGGCCCTCCACCAGGGGATAGCGCATGGAGAAGTCCTGGGCCAGACGGACCAGGGCATCGTACACGCTGGCGTCGCCGTGGGGGTGGTATTTGCCCAGCACGTCGCCCACGCAGGTGGCGGATTTCTTGAAGGGCTTGTCATGGGTCAGGCCGCTCTCGTACATGGAGTACAGGATCCGGCGGTGGACGGGCTTCAGACCGTCCCGCACGTCAGGCAGGGCCCGGCCCACGATGACGCTCATGGCGTATTCAATATAGGATTTCTCCATCTCGGGGACCAGCGGCGACTCCACAATCTTTTGGTCGGGATACCGGATCTCCTCAGGATCGTATTGGGGCTTTTTGCTCATAGTTTTACCGTTCCTCCATCTCTAGGGATAGAGTAGAGAGTGAAAAGTGGAGAGTGGAGATATGGATTTCGCCGCAGGCGAATGTTTTCCATGATCCGGCTCTTCCGAACACAATATCTTCACTCTGAACTCTCAACTCTTCACTCTTAATAATCCAGGTTTACCGCATACTTGGCGTTGTGCTCGATAAACTCCTTCCGAGGCTCCACCTTTTCGCCCATCAGGACGGTGAAGGTCTCGTCCGCGGCCACGGCGTCATCCAGGGTGATGCGGCGCAGGGTGCGCTTCTCCGGGTCCATGGTGGTCTCCCACAGCTCGTGAAAGTCCATCTCGCCCAAGCCCTTGTAGCGGTTGATGAGCACCTTGGCATTGGGGTTGTCCCCCCGCAGCTCCGCGGAGACCCGGTCCCGCTCCTCGTCGGAGAAGGCGACTCTCGTCACCTTGCCCCGGGTCAGCTTGTACAGGGGCGGCACAGCGGAGTACACATAGCCGTGCTCGATCAGCGGCCGCATGAACCGGAAGAAAAACGTCAGCAGCAGGGTGCGGATGTGGGAGCCGTCCACATCCGCATCGGCCATGATGATGACCTTGTGATAGCGGAGCTTGTTCAGATCGAACTCGTCCCCGATGCCGGCGCCCAGGGCAGTGATGACCGGCTGGAGCTTGTCGTTGCCGTAGACCTTGTCCGCCCGGGCCTTCTCCACGTTCAGCATCTTGCCCCACAGGGGGAGGATGGCCTGGAACCGGGAGTCCCGGCCCTGGGTGGCGGATCCACCTGCGGAGTCGCCCTCGACGATATACAGCTCTGTCAGTTCCGGATTGTTCTCATTGCAGTCCCGCAGCTTGTCCGGCATGGCGGCGCCGCCGAGAGCCGTCTTGCGGCGGATGGACTCCCGGGCCTTTTTGGCGGCCTCTCGCGCACGGTTGGCGGTGAGGGCCTTGTCCAGAATCATCCGGCCAACCTGGGGGTTCTCCTCCAGGAAGACCTCCAGCTTCTCCGAGACGATGTTGTTCACCAGGGTCCGGATCTCGCTGTTGCCCAGCTTGGCCTTGGTCTGGCCCTCGAACTGGGCCTCCGTCAGCTTGACGGAGATGACGCAGGTCAGGCCCTCCCGGCAGTCCTCGCCGGAGACCTTCTCGTCGTCCTTCAGCAGCTTGATCTTCCGGCCGTAGGCGTTCAGCACAGTGGTCAGGGCCCGCTTGAACCCCTCCTCGTGCATGCCGCCCTCCGGCGTGTGGACGTTGTTGGCGAAGGAGAGGATGGTCTCGTTATAGCCGTCGTTGTACTGCATGGCCACTTCCGCCACGGAGTCCTCCCGGGCGCCGGACATATAGATCACATTGCTGTGGAGCACATCCTTGCTGCGGTTCAGCCAGGTGACGAATTCCCGGATGCCGCC
>DVHW01000219.1 GCA_018711785.1 Candidatus Galloscillospira excrementavium | reverse complement strand
CGGATGGCGTTGTACCCCGCCCCCTTCAATAGGCGCACCTTCCGCTCCTCGGCCTCCGGGAGGGTGACCGCCCCCAGGATGCCGTTGTCGTGGTGGACGCAGGCCCCCCGGAGGATGACCCGCCGCCCGTTGAGGCAGAAGCCGCTCTCAGCGCCGCAGGAGACCACCCGCACGCCGAAGGGCACCTCCCGCACGTCGTCACCCAGGGTGACCCGGCAGGTGTAGAGGTGCGGGGTCTCCACGCTCCACAGCTCGGCGCCGGGGAGGGTCAGGTCCAGGCTGCCCGTCCGGTCCACCGGCACCTCCCCGGCGGCCAGGACGGCCGAGCCGTCCAGCACCTCCACCTTGGCCGTGCCGGTGCAGTTGGCGGAGAGGTCGATATGGATCGCGGGGCTTTCCCAGTCCGTGGTGTGAATTTTCACCCCGTTCAGGTCAAGGTGCTCCCGGGGCAAAACGTGGAGCCACACCGGGCGGTAGATGCCCGCGCCGGTGTACCAGCGGGAGTTGGGCTGGTCGGCGTTGCGGGCGATGACCCGGAGGGTGTTGGTCTCTCCCAGGCGGGCCCTGCCGGTGAGGGGCACGTAGAAGCCGGTGTAGCCGTAGGCGTGGAAGGCGATCTGCTCCCCGTTCAGCCACACCTCGGCGTTGCGGTAGACCCCCTCGAACTCCAAAAACACGTCCCGGCCCGCCCATTCCGCCGGGGCGGGGAAGGACTTCTCGTAGACGTAGTCCCGGCCGGCGAACCAGCCGGTGTTGGTGCCCCCCGCCGAGTCGGCCGAGCGGGGCTCGGCGAGCATGGCGTCGTGGGGGAGGGTGACCGGCCGAGCCTGGGATTCCTCACCCAGGTGGGCTACGGTCCAGCCGGTAGAAAATAAGATTTTAGTCATAGCCTATCTCCTTTTGATATGTTGGCCCGACAGACTGGGATGTCTGCCGGGCCAACATACGTCACACTTTTTGCGCATCTCCCCAGAACCCGCCGCCAAGACGACGGCCATCAGCACCAGCACCAGGAGGACTTTCAACGCTTCCTGCCGGTTTTCAATCTTGTAGCTCTAGTGCCGTTCTATTATTGGGCGCTCAGCGTCTTTCTGTTACGCGAATGGGTTCTCGGTGGGATAGGGTAAGGCCTTGGGCTGGTTATAGGCGATATCCTGCACACCCAGGAACTTGAACACCTCAAACAGCGCTTTCCCACAGTGGCCGAAGGCCACCGCCCCGTGGTGGGGATACCGCTTCTCCAGCAACACATGGCGATAGAAGCGGCCCATCTCCGGGATGGCAAAGATGCCGATGCCGCCGAAGCTCCCCGTAGCCACCGGCAGGATCTCCCCCTGGGCGATGTAGGAGCGGAGCACCCCGTCGCTGTCGCACTGGAGCCGGTAGAAGGTGATCTCCCCGGGGGCGATGTCCCCCTCCAGGGTGCCCCGGGTGAAGTCGGGCTCCCCGCCGTTCTCCAGCAGCCGGTTCTGGATGAGCTGGTACTTCACCGCCCGGTCGGCGCACATCTTGCAGGACGGCGTGTTGCCGCAGTGGAAGCCCATGAAGGTGTCGGTGAGCTGATAGGGGAACTTGCCGGAGATCTCCGCGTCATACAGGCTCCCCGGCACCGAGTTGTTGATGTCCAGCAGGGTCACCGCGTCGCCGGTGACGCAGGCGCCGATGTACTCGCTGAGGGCGCCGTAGATGTCCACCTCGCAGGCCACCGGGATGCCCCGGGCGGCCAGGCGGGAGTTCACATAGCAGGGCTCAAAGCCGAACTCCTTGGGGAAGGCGGGCCAGCACTTGTCGGCAAAGGCCACGTACTTCCTGGCCCCCCGGTGCTCCTCCGCCCAGTCCAGCAGGGTCAGCTCGAACTGGGCCATCCGCTCCAGCAGGTCGGGGTAATAGCGCCCCTGGCCCATCTCGGCGGCCATGTCGGCGCAGACGGCGGGAATGCGGCTGTCCCCCTGGTGGGCGCGGTAGCTCACCAGCAGGTCCAGTTCGGAGTTCTCCTCCACCTCCACCCCCAGCTGGTAGAGCCCCTGGATGGGGGCGTTGCAGGCGAAGAAGTCCTGGGGCCGGGGGCCGAAGGTGATGATCTTCAGGTTCTTCACCCCGATGGCCGCCCGGGCCACAGGCACGAACTCGGCGATCATCCCCGCCACGTCCTCCGCCGTGCCCACCGGGTAGGAGGGGATGTACCCCTTCAGATGCCGCAGGCCCAGGTTGTAGGAGCAGTTGAGCATACCGCAGTAGGCGTCCCCACGGCCATTGATGAGGTCGCCGTCCCCCTCGGCGGCAGCCACGAACATGCAGGGGCCGTCGAAGTACTTGGCGATGAGGGTCTCCGGCGTCTCCGGGCCGAAGTTGCCCAGGAAGACCACCAGGGCGTTGCACCCCGCCGCCTGCACGTCGGCCACGGCCCGCAGCATGTCGTTTTCATTCTCTACTGTCACCGGGCACTCGTAGAGCGCCCCGGCGTAGGCCTGTACCACCGCGCTCCGGCGGCGCTCCGAGAGGGCCACAGGGAAGCAGTCGCGGCTCACCGCGATGATCCCCAGCTTCACCTCAGGGATATTGTTCATTCCGTATCTCTCCTCTCATTCCATTTCCGCAAGATCCAGGTTCGCCCCGGTCAGCCCCGCCCAGGCGCCGTCCGCCGCCTCCGGGCTCTCCGGGTGGGCCAGCAGCCACTTGTTCCGGGCGGTCATCAGCCGGTCCTCGCCACTCAGCTCCGCCAGGGCCGGCTTTTCCGTATTGGTCCCCCTGGGCAGCACCACCGCCACCCGGAAGCCCTCCTCCCCGTCCACATGGCAGGGGGCGTAGTGCAGGGTGGTGGCGTAGACCTCCACCAGTACCCCGGCGGGGACATGGAAGGCCTCCACACGGCTCGTGTCCAGCTGAGCGTCCACAATGTCCCACTGGTGGGCCAGCAGGAGCACGAAGGGTTGTGCGCCCACATTGAACTCGCTGCTGCGGTGGTACTCCAGACAGTTGAGCCTGGTGTTCCGCCCCCAGCACATCCCGATCTGGATGGGCAGCCCCCCGAAGGCCCGCTCCTCCAGCTCCCGGAGGCACCCGGACCCCTCCAGCGCCGGGATGGCGGGGAGATAGCTGGTCCCGCTCTCCGGCAGGGGGATGGCCTCCATGGCCGGGAGCAGTCCCGCCAGGTCATAGCCCTCATGGACCCGCCCGTAGGGGGCAAAGGCCTTTTCGAATACGCTCTTCATCGCCAGATCCCTCCTCATAGTCCCGCCAGGGTGTGGAAGCTCTCCCGCAGGGCCGGGTACACTCCCCGGTAGAGCTGGTAGAAGGGCTCGTAGCGCGCCCCGGCCTCCGGGTCCGGCTCCTGCCGCGCCCCGGCGCGCACCGCCGCGGCGCAGCCCTCCGCCACGCTCCCATAGACCCCCGCGCCCACGCCGGCCAGGATGGCCGTCCCCAGGGCCGGGCCCTGGTCCGAGGCGATGGTCTTCACCGGGCAGCCGTACAGGTCGGAGAGCATCTGCCGCCAGAAGGGGCTGCGCGCCCCGCCGCCGCAGGCCGCCATGTCGGACACGTCCACCCCCATCTCCCGGAACACGTCCAGGCACTGCCGCTGGGAGTAGGCCACCCCCTCCATCACCGCCCGGATCAGGTCGCAGCGGGTGTGGATGGCCGAGAGCCCCACAAAGGCCCCCCGGGCGTCCGAGTCCAGCAGGGGGGAGCGCTCCCCCATCAGGTAGGGCAGGTAGAGCAGGCGGTTGGCCCCGATGGGGCTGCGCCGCGCCTCGGCGGTCATCAGCTCATAGGGGTCCGTCCCCATGGCCTGCGCCGCCTCCCGCTCCGCGGCGCAGAACTGGTTGCGGAACCACTGGAGGGACAGCCCGGCGGCCAGGGTGCAGCTCATCACCGTCCACTTCCCCGGCACCGCCGAGCAGAAGGTGTGCACCCGCCCCCTGGGGTCGATGGTCACGCTGTCCGCGTGGGCGAAGATGACCCCCGAGGTCCCCAGGGTGGTGAAGGCCTTTCCCGCCTCCACCACGCCGGTGCCGATGGCCGCGGCGGCGTTGTCCCCCGCGCCCCCCACCACGATGGTCCCCGGGGCCAGGCCAGTGGCCTCGGCTGCGGCCGACGTCACCGCCCCGGTGACCTCACAGGACTCGTACATCCGGCCCAGGAGCCCCGGGTCAATGTCCAGCGCGGCGAGCACCTCCCCGCTCCACTGACGCTTCGGCACGTCCAGCAGGTTCATGCCCGAGGCGTCGGAGACCTCGGTGGCGAACTCCCCGGTGAGCTTATATCGTATGTAGTCCTTGGGAAGCAGGATGTGGCGGCACTTCTCCCAGAGCTCCGGCTCGTGCTTGCGCACCCACAGGATTTTCCCCGCCGTGAAGCCAGGGAGGGCCGGGTTGGCCGTGATGGCCAGCAGCTTCTCCCGCCCCAGCGTCTCGGTGATCTCGTCGCACTCGCCCTGGGTCCGGCCGTCGCACCAGAGGATGGCCGGCCGCATCACGTGGCCCTGAGCGTCCAGCATCACCAGCCCGTGCATCTGCCCCGAGAGGCCCACGCCCCGGATGTCCGCCGGGTCCACGCCGCTCTTGGCCAGCACGGCCTGCACCGTCTCCTGCACCGCCCGCCACCAGTCGTGGGGGTCCTGCTCCGCCCAGCCGTTTTTCGGCTGGGACAGGGGATACTCCGCCGTGTGGCTGGCCAGCACCCGGCCGTTCTCGTCAAACAGGACCGTCTTGGTCCCCGATGTCCCCAGATCGATGCCTATGAGCGCCATCCGCTCCGCCTCCCCGCCGGTGTCACCGGCCTATGCAGTCTGTTTCTTCCCCTCTGGGAAGATGATTTTGTTCACAAAGAAAAAGATGACCATGGAGATACCGCCGTTTAGCACGGTGGTGCCGATGTTGTAGATGAAGTCGGGCACGAACAGCCCCGCCACCGCCACCCACACGCAGTTCACCGAATTGACGATGCAGGTGATGATGCAGAAGGCGATGAGATACCACAGCGCCTGATACCAGATGTTCCCCTTGCTGCGGAACACGAAGTTGCGCTGGATGGGGAAGTTGACGCACTCGCCGATAAACATGGCGACCATGTACGCGCAGAAGTAGAGCAGGCCCCGTGCTGGGCGTCGTAGCCGATGATGTTCCACTGGAAGGTCTCCCCAAACAGGGTCACCGGGATGCCCCGCCAACCGAAGTCGATGACCGGCAGGCCGGCAAAGGCCAGGGGCAGGAACTGGAGGATGATATACTTAAAGACCGTGACCAGGTTGCAGACGATGACGTACAGTCTGCCCTCCCGCACCCACTTGGCCGCGGCGGCGTGGCGGTCGGCAAAGGCTGCCCAGCTGTTTTTGACCGTGCTCAGCACGCCCCCTCGCCTCCCTTCTTCTCCTCCCCGGGTCCTCCTTGGAGGGTGAAGCTTCCAAAGTCTACGCTCCCCTTCCCCCTGAACTGGAAGTAGAGAGGCCGGACACCGTCCGACAGGGCGCAGGGGGCCGTCCGCTCGGTCCAGCGGCTGGTGTTCAGCTCCACTAGGATGCGGGCCGCCGCAGGGCTCATGTCCGGGCTGTCCGAGACAAGCAGCTCCCCCTCCCCGATGCCCCGCAGCTCCACGGTCACCGACCTCAGACCCCGGAAGTCAAAGTACTTGAACCCCGCCGTGGCCCCGTCCCGCAGGTTGGCGATGTACTGGGTGTCGGTCACCGAGCCGTCCTTGGCCTCCTGGGTGAAGTAGGGGTGGGCGGTCAGCCGCAGCCGGGGGAAGCGGATGTCGTACCGGGCCGTCCCCTGCCCGCTCCACAGGTTGCAGGCGATGCGGGCCGGGTACTTCCCCTCCCCTCTCAGCGGCCCGCCGTTGAGGCCGCAGCTGGTCACCTCCGCCTGGAGGAAGCCGCCGTCCGGCGTCCGCTCCAGCTTTTCGGCGCAGGCCTGCCGGGAGTAGGAGTGCCGGTTGGTCTGCCGGTGGTAGAACACGTACCAGTCCGCGCCGATCTTCTCGATCCCACCGTGGGTGTTGCCCAGATAGTTCACCGCCGCCTTCTCGTCGGTGTTCCCCTCCAGAAACAGGTCCCCGATATCCACCAGGGTCCCGCCGAAGGTGAAGGGGCCCCGGGGGCTCTCCCCCATGGCGTAGCACAGCTCGTGGTTGTGCTCTGAGGAGTAGACGAAGCAGTACTTCCCGTCTACCTTCCGCATGGAGCTGGCCTCGAAGAAGGCGTGGTTTTCAAAGTGCCCCGGCCGCTTCTT
>DVHW01000218.1 GCA_018711785.1 Candidatus Galloscillospira excrementavium | reverse complement strand
GACCTGTCCCAGGTGTGGCTGGGGGGAGACCACTACAAGTGGCGGCTGATGCGCTCCAACGGGGTGCCGGAGGAGTACATCACCGGGGCCGCGCCCGGGCGGGAGAAGTTTCAGAAGTTCGCCGAGGCGCTGCCCCGGGCCATCGGCAACCCCATGTACCACTGGTGCCACCTGGAGCTGAAGAACTACTTCGGCTACACCGGCGTCCTGAACGGGGAGACCGCCCAGGCGGTGTGGGACCTGTGCAGCGACAAGCTGGAAAACGACCCGGGCATGAGCGCCCGGGGGCTGATCCGGCAGAGCAACGTGGCCATGGTGGGCACCACCGACGATCCGTGCAGCGACCTTATTTGGCACGAGAAGCTCTCCGGGGATGAGAGCTTTTCCCCCCAGGTGCTGCCCAGCTTCCGGCCGGACCCGGCGGTGAACCTGCACAAGGCGGGCTTTGCCGGCTACGTGGCCAAGCTGGAGGAAACGGTGGGGCACGGCATCACCACCATCGAGGAGATGCGCCGGGCGCTGAGCGAGCGCATCGCCTTCTTTGCCGCCCACGGGTGCCGCGCGGCGGACCACGGGCTGGACTATGTGATGTGCCGGGAAGTGAGCGACGAGGCGGCCACGGCGGCCCTGAACAGGGCCCGCGCGGGCGAGCGCCTCACCCGGGAGGAGGCGGAGGGCTACCAGACCGCCCTGCTGCTCCACTGCGCCCGGGAGTACAGGCGGCTGGGGTGGGTGATGCAGCTCCACTTCAGCTGCATGCGCAACCCCAACACCCGCATGCTGGAGGAGCTGGGGCCGGACACCGGCTTTGACTGCATCGCGGTGACCGACAGCTGCGCCGCCCTCTACCGCCTGCTGGACACCCTGGAGCGGGAGGGGAACCTGCCCAAGACGGTGCTGTACAGCCTGAACCCGGCGGACAACGCCTGGATCGACACCCTGCTGGGGGCCTTCCAGGGCCCCGAGGTGCCGGGGAAGATCCAGCACGGCAGCGCCTGGTGGTTCAACGACCACAAGGCGGGCATGACCGAGCACCTGACCAGCCTGGCCAATTTGAGCATCCTGGGCAACTTCATCGGCATGCTCACCGACAGCCGGAGCCTTTTGAGCTACGCCCGGCACGAGTACTTCCGCCGGGTGCTCTGCGCCCTGCTGGGCCGGTGGGTGGAGAACGGGGAGTACCCCAATGACCTGGAGACCGTGGGCGGCCTGGTGGCGGACATCTGCTACCGGAACGCCAAGCGGTATTTTAACCTGTGATATTGAAAAGAAAAGGGGAGAGGAGCATGAAACTTTCCTTCCGCTGGTATGGCAAGAGCGACCCCATCCCGCTGGAGTACATCCGCCAGATCCCGGGCATGCGGAGCATCGTCACGGCGGTGTACGACGTGAAGCCCGGCGAGGTGTGGCCGGAGGAGAGCCTGGCGGCGCTGAAGCAGGACTGCGAGGACAACGGCCTCATTTTCGACGTGGTGGAGTCCATCCCGGTCCACGAGGACATCAAGCTGGGCCGTGGGAACGTGGAGGAGCTGCTGGAGGTCTACTGTGAGAACATCCGGCGGTGCGCCAAATACGGCGTGAAGTGCGTGACCTACAACTTCATGCCCGTCTTTGACTGGACCCGGACCCAGCTGGACAAGAAGGGGGCGGACGGCTCCACCAGCCTGGTGATGTACTGGGAGCAGATGAAGGGGCTGGACCCGCTGAAGGACGACATCCACCTGCCCGGGTGGGACTCCAGCTACACCCAGGAGGAGGTGCGGGAGCTGATCTCGGCCTACGGGGAGCTGGGCGAGGAGGGCCTTTGGGCCAACCTGGAGCGGTTTTTGAAGAAGGTGATCCCGGTGGCGGAGGAGTGCGGGGTGAAGATGGCCATCCACCCCGACGACCCCCCGTACCCCATCTTCGGCCTGCCCCGGATCATCACCTGCGAGGAGAACCTGGACCGGTTCCTGAAGCTCTACGACAGCCCGGCCAACTGCCTGTGCCTGTGTACCGGGAGCCTGGGCTGCGCGAAGAGCAACGACGTGGCGGCCATGGTGCGCAAGTACTCCGCCATGGGGCGCATCGCCTTCATGCACATCCGGAACGTGAAGATCCTGGACGACGGCTCCTTCGAGGAGCGGGCCCACCTGTCCAGCTGCGGGAGCCTGGATATGTACGAGATCGTGAAGGCCCTGGTGGAGACCGGGTTCGACGGCTATGTGCGGCCGGACCACGGGCGGATGATCTGGGGCGAGACAGGAAAGCCTGGCTACGGCCTGTACGACCGGGCCCTGGGCGCGGCGTATATCAACGGGCTGTTCGAGGCCTGCGAGAAGGCCCACAAGTGAGGGGCCTTTCGGAGAAAGGAGTATTGCGTTATGATCGATCTTCCCCTGAACGTGGATTTTACCGGTAAAGTCGTGGTGATCACCGGCGCGGGCGGCGTGCTGTGCGGTGAGATGGCACGGGCCTTTGCCCAGGCGGGCGCCAAGGTGGCGGCTCTGGACCTGAACGAGGAGGCGGTGAAGAAGCTGGCCGAGGAGTGCAGGGCTGAGGGCTATGTCTGCGAGGGCTACAAGGCCAACGTGCTGGAGCGGGAGGCACTGGACGCCGTCCATGAGCAGGTGCTCCGTGACCTGGGCCCCTGTGACATCCTCATCAACGGCGCGGGTGGCAACAACCCCCGTGCCACCACGGACAACGAGTACCAGCACGAGGCCAAGCCGGGGCAGAAGACCTTCTTCGACCTGGATGCCGGCGGGGTGGACTTCGTGTTCAAGCTGAACTTCCAGGGCTCCCTGCTGCCCACCCAGGTCTTTGCCAAGGACATGGTGGCCAAGCAGCACGGCTGCATCCTGAACATCTCCTCCATGAACGCCTATATCCCCCTGACCAAGATCCCCGCCTACTCGGGGGCCAAGGCGGCCATCAGCAACTTCACCCAGTGGCTGGCCACCCACTTCGCGGGCAGCGGCATCCGCTGCAACGCCATCGCCCCCGGGTTCCTGGTGTCCAACCAGAACCGGAAGCTCCTCTTCAATGAGGACGGCACCCCCACCCCCCGCACGGCCAAGATCCTGGCGGGCACCCCCATGAACCGGTTCGTGGAGAGCCGCGAGCTGCTGGGCGGCGTGTTCTTCCTGTGCGACGACAAGGCCGCCAGCGCCATCACCGGCGTGGTGCTGCCCATCGACGCCGGCTTCGCCGCCTACTCCGGGGTGTGACGGAAGAGATGGCAGCTTAAAATATTGTGGCAGAACACCATTTTTTGATATTTACAATAAATTCTAACAATTAGGATGTAGTTCAATAAAGCCAAGTAATAGAAAATGAAAAATGTGATACTGCACTCTACCATAGAAGTGCGTCGAGCGAACCGGAACCGGGTATTCCGCTATCTCTACGAGGCCACCGAGCCGGTGACCAAACAGGACCTGGCCTATGCGCCGTCCATGAGCCTGCCCACCCTGACCCAGAACCTGAATGAACTCTTGGAGGAGGGGCTCATCGACAACTCGGAGACCGCCGACTCCAGCGGAGGGCGCAAGCCCCGCATCCTGACGGTGGTGCCCGGGGCGCGGTACGCGGTGGGGGTGGAGCTGTCCTCCAACCACATCCGACTGGTGGCCCTGGACCTCCAGGTGCGGGAGGTGGGCTTCCGGGTGGTCCAGCGCCCCTTCCGGGCCGACCGGGAGTACGCTGACCGGCTTGCCCGGACCATCGAGGCGTTTCTGGACGAGACGGGGGTGCCCCGGGAGAAGCTGCTGGGTGTGGGCATCACGGTGCCCGGCATTGTGGACGGGGACCAGGCCAGCCTCACCGGCGCCTACACCCTGGGCATCCGGCAGCTGGACATCGGGGCGCTGGTGAGCGCCATCCCCTATCCGGTCCACCTGGTGAACGACGCCAATGCCGGTGGCTTTGCCGAGTGCTGGGGCCGGACCGGGGTGGAGCACATGGCCTATCTGTCCCTGAGCCGGGGTGTGGGCGGGGCCATTCTGGTCTCCTGGGTGGTCTATCTGGGCAATAGCGGCCGCTCCGGGGAGTTTGGGCACATGTGCGTCCACCCGGGCGGGGCGCCGTGCAGCTGCGGCCGCCGGGGCTGCCTGGAGGCGTACTGCTCCACCGCCCGGCTGTCCGACGACCTGGGCCTGACCCTGGAGCAGTTTTTCGGCCGGGTGTCGGCGGGAGATCCGTCCTGTACCGGACTGTGGGAGAGCTACCTGGACGACCTGGCCATCGGCATCTGCAACATCCACACGGCCCTGGACTGCGGCATCGTCCTGGGGGGGAAGCTGTCGGTGTTCCTGGCCGAGCGGTTCGACGCCATCGGCCGCCGGCTGTCGGACCTGGACTCCGCCTACCGGGAGAGCCCCTATCTCTCGGTCTGCCGTTACCACGACCGGTCCAACAGCATCGGTGCGGCCCTCTGCTTTATCCATAAGTTTGTTGACCAGATTTAGAAAAGGCAGATGGCCGTAAAATCAAAAAGCGTATACGGAGAGAATCGGGGCAGACCAAAGCAAGAAGAAAGGGTGTGGAGAGCAATGGCCCAGGCGGTGAATCCATATCTCCCGAGCTGGGAGTACATCCCGGACGGGGAGCCCCACGTGTTCGGGGACCGGGTATATGTGTACGGGTCCCACGACCGGTTCGGGGGGCCGCTGTTCTGCATGAACGACTACGTGTGCTGGTCGGCGCCGGTGGAGGACCTGACCAGCTGGCGGTACGAGGGGGTCATCTACAAAAAGGACCAGGACCCCATGAACAAGGGGGGCCGCCGGTGCATGTACGCCCCCGATGTGACCCGGGGCCCGGATGGGCGGTACTACCTCTATTACGCCTTTGACTTCCTGGGGATTATGGCGGTGGCGGTGTGCGACACCCCGGCGGGGCAGTACCAGTTCCACGGGCACGTGAAGTTCCCGGACGGACACATCTGGGGCACCAGGTCGGGGGAGCCCTTCCCCTTTGACCCCGGGGTGCTGACGGACGACGACGGCCGGGTGTGGCTCTACTCGGGCTTTGCCACCAAGGTGCCCTTCGTGGCCTCCGGGTTCCACAATCTGACGAACGAGGGGGGCGTAGTGCTGGAGCTGGAGCCGGACATGGTGACCATCAAGGCCGGGCCGG
>DVHW01000217.1 GCA_018711785.1 Candidatus Galloscillospira excrementavium | reverse complement strand
GCTGGCGGCCGCGGCGGGAAAAAGGAGCGCCGCCCGATGGGCGGCGCTCCGGGGGGTCGCGGGGGAGAGGAGCCCTCACTCCACGGTCTTGAGGGACTCCACCATGTCGATCTTCTTCAGCCGGCGGTGGGCGGCCAGGTTGACCAGGAAGGAGAAGAGGATGGTGAGGAGCACGGCGAACACATAGCTCATGGGCTCCACATCCCGGCCGAACATGGCCATGTCGATCTCCACCGTGCGCACCAGCCACTGGTGGAGGAACTTGCCCAGCACCAGGCCCAGCAGCACGCCGAACACAGTGAGGAACACGTTCTCCCGGTAGATGTAGGCGGAGAGCTCCCGGTCATAGAACCCCAGGACCTTCAGGGTGGCCAGCTCCCGCAGGCGCTCGGTGATGTTGATGTTCGTCAGGTTGTAGAGCACCACAAAGGCCAGGGCCGCGGCGGCCACAACGACCACCACCACCGCGTAGTCCACGCCGTCCAGCCCCCGGGCGATGGACTCCCGCAGCTCCTCGGTCCGAGAGACCGAGGACACGCCGGAGAGGGCGATGAGCTCGGAGGAGACCGCGTCGGAAACGGCCTGGGTGTCCTCGGTGTAGTGCAGCAGGATGCTGTTCACCGGGGGCTCCTCGCCGTAGAGGGCCACATAGGCGTCGTGGCTGAGGTAGATGTAGTGCATCACATAGTTCTCCGCAAGGCCGGTGATGGTCACCTCAGTGCGGGAGTTGTCGGCGTCCACCAGGGTGATGGTGTCCCCCACGCCCACGTCCAGCAGCTCGGAGAGCTTTTCGGTGATGACCGCGCCGTCGTCGGTGAGGGGCACCTCCTCGCCGGTAGTGCGGGAGCGGAGGTGGACAAAGGAGCCGAACTTGCTCTCGTCAGTGACGGCGAAGAGGTTGACATAGCTGTCTACCGAGCGGCTCTCGCTCTCCGCGGTGATGGAGGACGAGGAGGAGAGGGTCCAGTCGGTCACCAGGGCGTTGTTGTCCAGGGCCCGGGTGATCTCAGTGAGCTCGTCGTCGGTGAGATTGTCGGCCAGGGAGACCTGGGCGTGGTAGGTGGTGAGCTCGTCGTACTGGATGTCAAAGATATTGCGGATGGAGTCCCGCAGGCCGAAGCCGGTGATGAGCAGGGCGGTGCACCCGCCGATGCCGATGACCGTCATCCAGAACCGCTTTTTATACCGGAACAGGTTGCGCACCGCCACCTTCTGGGCGAAGGTGAGGCGTTTCCAGAGGAACTTCACCCGCTCCAGCAGCACCCGCTTGCCCGCCTGGGGGGCCCGGGGCCGCATGAGGGAGGCGGGCACCGCCGTCAGCGCGGCAAAGGAGGAGGCCAGGGCGGTGCCGGTGACGCAGAACACCGCCGCCCCCACCGACAGGATGGAGATGCTGGGGAAGAAGGTGATTTGGAGGTCGCCCACGGTGTACATGACCTTCCAGGCGTTGAAGATGATGGTGGGGATGAGGGTGCAGCCCACCACCAGGCCCACCAGGCCGCCGCCAAAGGAGGAGAGGAACCCGTAGCCCACATACTTCAGGGCGATGGCGGCCCGGCCGTACCCCAGGGCCTTCAGCCCGCCGATCTGGACCCGCTGCTCCTCCACCATGCGGGTCATGGTGGTCAGGCACACCAGGGCGGCCACCAGGAAAAAGATGATGGGGAACACATTGGCCAGGTTGCCCATGCGCTCGGCGTCCTGCTGGTAGGAGACATAGCCGGTGTTGGTGTTCCGGCCCAGGATGTACCACTCGCAGTTCTCGATATCGGCGATGTCCCGCCGGGCGTCGTTGAGCTGCTGACGGGCGTCGGAGAGCTCGGAGTCGGCCTCCGCCTTGCCGTCCTCGTACTCCTGAACGCCGTCGGCGTACTCGGCCTCGCCGTCCACCAGCTCCTGGTAGGCGTCGGCGAGCTCCTTCTGGGCGTCGGCGGTCTCCTGGGTCAGGGTGGTCTTGGCGTCGGCGAGCTCATTCAGGCCGTCGTAGTACTGCTGCCAGCCGTCGTCCAGCTCGGTCCGGGCGTCGGCGAGCTGCTGCTGGGAGTCCTCCAGCTCCTGGCGGCCGGCCTCCAGCTCCTCCCGGGCGGTCTGGAGTTCGGCCCAGCCGTCGTCCAGCTCCTGCCGGCCCTGGGCCAGCTGGGCCCAGCCGTCGGCGAGCTCCTCCGCCGCGCTGTCCAGCTCGGCCTTGGCCTCGTTGAGGGTCTGGGCGGATTCATAGAGGGCGGCCTCGTTCTCCTCAAAGGCCTGCCGGCCCTGGTTGTACTGGACCTGGCCGGCGGAGAGCTGGGCGGCCCCGGCGTCCAGCTGCTGCTGGGCGCTGTCCAGCTGGGCCTGGCCCGAGGCAAACAGGCCGGGGATGGTGCCGCTGAAGAAGGTTTTCAGGCCGCTGGGGTCGCCTTCTGAGCCCTGCGCGATAGCATTATTCAGGGAGTCCGAGATTTGCTGGCTCTCCTCTTCGGTCATCAGGCCTTGGGAGACCATATTGTTAAATTGGTCGGTGAGAGAATCCCCCGCAAAGGTGAGAAGGCCGGAGACCGTTTTGCCATCCTGTTCCGTCCAGTTGGTATCCGGGCTCAGAATCGCGTCAGCGGAGTTCAGCTCCGAGCCCGTAGCACCCATTACGCCGCCCAGAGTGTCTAACTGGCCGTTCATATCGCTCTGCGCCTGATTCAGCGCCGTCCTGCCCGCGTCCAGCTGGGCCTGCCCGGCGGAGATCTGGGCGGCCCCGGCGGAGAGCTCGGCCTGGGCGCTCTCCAGCTGGCGGCGGGCGTCCTCCAGCTGGGCGGCGCCGTCGGCCAGCTGCGCCATGCCGTCCTCGTACTCCTGGAGCCCCTGGTCATAGGCCTCCTGGGCCTCCTGGAGCTTGCGGTAGTTCTCGGCGTACTCGGCCTCGCCGTCCAGCAGCTCCTGGTAGCCCTGGTTGTACTGGTCTTGGCCCTCCTGATAGTCCGCCAGGCCCTGCTCATACTGGTCCAAGCCGTCCTGGTAGTCCACCTCGCCCTGCTCCAGCTCGGCCAGCGCGTCGGAGAGCTCGGCCTGGGCGTCCTCGATCTGCTGGAGGGCGTCGGCGGTCTCCCGGGAGAGGGTGTCCCGGCCGTCGTAGTACTGCTGCCAGCCGTCGTCCAGCTCGGCGCGGGCGTCGGCGAGCTCCTGCTCCCCGTCGGCCAGCTGCTGCTGGGCGTCGGCCGCGGCCTGGTCGTACTCCTGCTGGGCGTCGTTCAGCTCGTCGGTGGCCTCCCGGATGACCTCGTCATACCGGTTGGCGGCCCGCTCCTCCCCCAGGGGCTCCAGGGCGTCGATGAGCTCATCCACCCGGTCCTGGTACTCGTCGTCGTAGCAGAGAAGGGCCTCGCCCCCCTCCATGAGGAGGTAGGCCTCGGTATAGTAGTCCAGGTCAAAGGCCTCCCGGGGGAGGAAGGCCACGGCGGTGAGCCGGCCGGTGCCCACGGTGGAGGTGCCCCGGTCGGTGGACATGTACAGGGAGGAGTTGACGGTGCCCACCACGGTGTAGGTGTTCGTATGGAGGGAATCCTCGTAGCTGGTGCCCTCCATGTCCAGGGTGATGGTGTCCCCCAGGGACAGGCCCAGGGTGGTGAGGAGCTCCGGCTCCACCACGCACTCGTCGTCCGCCTCGGGCAGGCGGCCATCCACCACCTCGGGCTCGTTGATGCCCGCCTCGCTCAGGGAGTGGAAGCGGACGATGTAGTCGTTCTCCGCGGCGTGGAGGGTGGCGTCCACATACCAGGCCCCCTCGGCGGCGGAGACCCCCTCCTGGGCGGAGAGGACGTCGATGTCCTCCTCGGTCAGGCCCAGGGTGGACAGGACCCGCACGTCCATCAGGTGGGTGCGGTCGTAGTAGTCGTCGGCGGTGTGCTCCATGTCCGGGGCGGTGGTGCGCAGGCCGGACAGAAAGGCCACCGCCAGGGCGGAGAGGAGGAACAGGGAGAGAAACCGGCTCAGGGTGTACTTGATCTCCCGGAACGCGTCGGTGAGAATGCGGTTCGGGACGTGCTTCTTGGACAACGCGGGTCTCCCTCCTTTCCGTTTCAAATCCTGCCTGCCCCGGGGGCGGCATTACCACTCGATCTGCTCCACCGGGGTGGGGTGCTCGTTGCGCTCCATGGCGGCCACGGTGCCGTTCTTGATGTGGATGACCCGGTCGGCCATGGGGGTGAGGGCGGTGTTGTGGGTGATGACCACCACGGTCATGCCCTCCTTGCGGCAGGTGTCCTGGAGGAGCTTGAGCACCTCCTTGCCGGTGATGTAGTCCAGCGCGCCGGTGGGCTCGTCGCACAGCAGCAGCTTGGGGTTCTTGGCCAGGGCCCGGGCGATGGCCACCCGCTGCTGCTCGCCGCCGGAGAGCTGGGCGGGGAAGTTGTTGAGCCGCTCTCCCAATCCCACGTGGCGCAGCACGTCGGCCGCGTCCAGGGGGTCCTTGCAGATCTGGGCGGCCAGCTCCACGTTCTCCAGGGCGGTCAGGTTCTGCACCAGGTTGTAGAACTGGAACACAAAGCCGATGTCGTACCGGCGGTAGGTGGTCAGCTGTTTGGAGGTGTAGGCGGAGACCTCGGCCCCGTCCACCAGGATGGTGCCCTCGTCGCACTTGTCCATGCCGCCCAGAATGTTGAGCACTGTGGTCTTGCCCGCCCCCGAGGGGCCCACGATGACGCAGAACTCCCCCTTCTCGATCTCAAAGGAGATGCCGCTGACCGCGGTGATGACCACCTCGCCCATCTGGTACCGTTTGACCACGTGGTCCAGCGAGATATAGGACATGGAACGCCCCCCTTTCCTTAAATTGTAGGATAATAAACAAGTGTTGATTTTTCGGTGTGGTTTTATTATAGTTTTATTAAATGGGGGTTTCAATGGTCAAAGGGGGAAAGCCCCGTCTAAAATAAGACAAAAGCATGAGCCGGTGTTGAATAACTCTGTAAACAATTTTTGAACGGCGGGAGGGCCTGGGATGGACGGAAAACAGGAAAAGGGAAGGGACGACCGGAGGGTGCGCAGGACCAAGCTGCTGCTGCGCGGCGCCCTTCTGGAGCTGCTGCGGGAGAAGAGCGTGGACCAGATCACGGTGACCGAGCTCACCGGCCGGGCCGACGTGAACCGGGGCACCTTTTACGGCCACTACAAGGATGTCTACGACATGGTGGACCAGCTGGAGGAGGAGCTCTTCCAGGAGCTGCGGGAGCTGCTGGACGCCTACCCGGCGGACGCCCTGCGCTTTGGCCTGCGGCCCATTCTGGAGGATGTGTTCAGCTTCATCTCCCGCAACCAGGACATCATCACCTCCACCCTGGGCATCCGCCAGGGGGAGGTGTTCCTGAACCGGCTGAAGGAGCTGGTGCAGGAGAGGGTCTACCGGGAGTGGCAGACCCTCTACCAGTTCGGCACCCCCTTCCAGCGGGACAACAGCCTCTCCTTCATCGTGGGGGGCGTGGTGGGCCTCATCCAGAGCTGGCTGACCGGGGGACAGGGGGGGAGCCCGGAGGAGATGGCCGCCCTGGCGGAGCAGCTGATCCTCCACGGCATCGAGCCCCTGGCCCGGACCTAATGGACGCAAAAAACCATCCCCGCCGCCCGGCGGGGATGGTTTTGTCGTTTACAAGGCGCTGCGGAGACCACAGCGGAAAATCACGCCCGGAGGAAGCCCTTCCCGAAGATCTCGCTGGAGTTGGACACCAGCAGGAAGGCCCCCGGGTCCTTCTCCTTCAGGTAGCGGCGGAGGACCACCGCCTGGCCCCGGGAGAGGACGGTGAGCACGATCCAGTGCTTCTGGTGGGTATAGGCCCCCTGGCCCTCCCACACCGTGGCCCCCCGGCCCAGGGTATGGGTGATGAACTCCACCGACGTGTCGGGCTGGGAGGTGATGATGGTCAGGCTCTTGCGGCGGTTGATGGACTCGATAACGCTGTCCACCAGCACCGACTTCAGCACCAGCCCCAGCAGGGAGAACAGGCCGGTCTCGATGTCGAACACAAACAGGGCCGCGGCGGCGATGACGATGTCGGACAGGAGCAGGGCCCGGCCCACGTCCAGCCCAGTGTACTTCTTCAGGATCATGGCGGCGATGTCGGTGCCGCCGGTGGAGGCGTTCAGGTTGAAGAGGATGCCCGAGCCCAGGGCGGGGAGGATGATGGCGAAGAAGGCCTCCAGCATCTTGTTGGTGGTGAGGGGGGCGGAGAGGGGAACGAGGATTTCAAAGACCTGGGTGAGCCCGGCGTAGAGCAGGGAGCAGTACACCGTCTTGAAGCCGAAGCCCCGGTTGAGGAACACAAACCCCAGCACCAAAAACAGGGTGTTGATGATGGAGTTGAACACCGAGGGGGTCAGGCCGGGCACCCTCACCAGCTCCCCCAGCAGCACCGACAGGCCGGACACCCCGCCCATGGAGAAGTTGTTGGGGAACTTGAAGAAGTAGACGCCGATGGACACCAGGGCGGTGCCCAGGCTCATGAGGAGGAATTCCTTGACGTGGTCTTTTGCCTTCATCACTGCTCATCCCCGTTTTCTGGTGTAGAGTGGCCGGTCACCGCCGGGTCTGGAGGGCGCCCCACACGTCGTAGTCCAGGCCCTCGTCGGCGTAGTTCGGGATGTTGCCGATGCGCCAGAGGGACACGCCGGTGACGCCGAAGAGCTGGGCCAGCTGCACCTTCTCCATGGCGCTGCGCGCGTCCTCGTACCATACCCGGAGGCGGCGGCTGTCCTCAGTGGTGCAGTAGAGGTAGGGGTTGCGGTAGTCCTCCGACCAGCCCCGCTCCGTGTCCGGGTCCCGCAGCCACTGGATGACCGAGGACGGGCCGGGGGTGTAGAGGGTGTTGCCCACCAGCACCCCGTTTTCGTCCACCTCCACCGCCACGGCGGCGATGGAGATGGCCAGGGCGACCTTGCTCCTGTCGGCCACGCCGGTCTCCGGGTCGGTGATGGCCCGGAGGGCGGTGTAGATATAGCGGATGGGGGTGACCGGGGTGTCGGTATTGCCGGTGCCCACATAGCTCTCGGGCACCGAGGTCCACTGGTAGTCGTGGGCCATGAGGATGACCTTGTCGCAGACCTCCCCCAGGGCCCGGTAGTCAAAGCCGTCGTACCAGTCGGGGGGCTGGACGCAGACCCACAGGCCCTTGTCCGCCGGCAGGGCGGCGCGCAGCTCGGTCATAAAGGCCACGAAGGGCTCCTTCAGGGCGGCGCGGAGGCCCTCAAAGTCGATGGTCAGGCCGTCGTAGTCCGCCGCCGCGGTCACCAGCAGCTCCACCGCCTGGGTGCGGGCCTGGGCGGTCTCCAGAATGCCGTAGAGGTCGTTGGTCACCGTGCCGTCGGGCAGAGTCAGGCTGCCCGGCCCGGCGTAGACGCTCAGGTGGCAGGGGGTGCCGTTTCCCCGGAAATAGCCGGTGGCCAGCTCGGACTGCTGGGGCACCACCCAGGAGTTGCCGTTTTGGGAGGTCTGGTTGAGCCAGGGGCCGGTCTCCGGGTCCACGTCCATCATGGCCCAGCCCACCGACACGGCGTCCATGCCGGCGGTCAGGTCGATTTGGGAGTAGGAGGAGAAGGCGTAGAAGCCGTGGAGCCAGTCGATGTCCCCGGTCAGCTTCTCATAGAGCCGGACCAAAGCGGCAAGGGCCACCTCCCGGGGGGCGAAGGCGTCGGGGTAAAACCAGGCCGCCCCGTCCTGCTCCACGCCGGCCATCAGCCCGAAGCGGCAGGCCAGGGCGATGTAGCCCCGGTCAGCCGTCACGTCGGAGAAGAGGGAGCTGTCCCCCTCCAGCCCGGCCAGGCTTTCATAGCCCAGGGCCTGGACGAGCAGGACCGCCATCTCCGCCCGGGTGATTGACTCCTCCGGCCGGAAGCGGTTTGACGCGCCGCCGGTGACGCCGTGGGCGGCGGCGGTCTCCACGGCGGCGTAATACCACGCGCCGCTGGCGCAGTCGGTATAGGTGGGGGTGTCGGGGGTCACGGCCTCCCAGCCGAAGACGCGGCAGAGGACCGCCGCAAAGGCGGCCCGGCTCATGTAATTGCCCGGGCCCAGCTCCTCCTCTCCCAGGTCTTCCAGCAGGCCGTACCCGGCGGCCCTTTCGACGGCCCCCTCCGGCCAGTCGGCCGGGGGCGTGTCAGTATAGCGGCTCCCCTCGGCCAGGGCGCCGGGGAGGGGGAGGATAAAGACGAGCAGCAGGAGCAGGGCGAGGGTGCGACGGAACATAGGGGCCTCCTTGTGATCATATCCTGACAGGGGGAGCGGAACGGGGCGCGGCCGCGCCGCGGGGAGAATTTGCTTTGCGGTTGATTCAGCAGACCTTATTGTAGCAGAGAACGGCACGGAGAACAAGGAGAAAGGGTGGCCGGGGCGAAAAAGTCCGGCCCCGGGCGACAAAATTTCCAAAAGGGGGTGACGAAACGGGAGATTTTTGATAAAATATGCTCGATTGAAGAGACCGGATGTTTCCAGTAAAATAAATGTAAAGAGACTACCCCCGCCGGAGACAGGGCGGAGGCGCGCGAAGGACGGGAGAGGTGGCAATGAAGCTTCTGGAGGACCGGATCCGCAGGGACGGAAAAATCAAGAGCGGCAATGTGCTCAAGGTGGACAGCTTTCTCAACCACCAGATGGACGTGAAGCTCTTCGCGGAGATCGGCAAGGAGTTTCTGCGGCTGTTCGGGGACTGCGGGGTCACCAAGATCCTGACCATCGAGGCCTCGGGCATCGGCATCGCCTGTGTCACCGCCCAGTACTTCGACTGCCCGGTCATCTTCGCCAAGAAGAACAAGACCAAGAACATCGCCGGGGACGTGTACACCTCCAAGGTGGAGTCCTACACCCACGGCAAGGTATACGACATCATTGTCTCCAAGGAATTCCTCCGCCCGGAGGACCGGGTGCTCCTCATCGACGACTTCCTGGCCAACGGCAGCGCCCTGATGGGCCTGATCAAGCTGGTGCAGGACGCCGGGGCCACCCTGGTGGGGGCCGGCATCTGTGTGGAGAAGGCCTTCCAGCCCGGGGGACAGATGGTCCGGGACCTGGGCATCCGGGTGGAGAGCCTGGCCCGCATCCAGTCCATGAGCGAGGACGGCCACATTGAGTTCTGCTGAACGAGGAGAGGGAGAAACAACGCCGGGGCGTCCCCGGCGGGGAGAAAACACTGTCCCAGCAATGACAAAGCAAAGACCCGCTGCCGCAGGCAAAGGCGCTCAGGCCCTTTGTGATGAGCGGATACACGACTGGCAAGCCGCCGGTCTCGTCTGTCCATCGATATGGAACATGAGGAGACCGGCGGTGCTGCTTTTTTGGCGTGGGGGACATGAGGCGGGGAGGTTCCGGCCCCAGGGCCGTTTTCAAATAGTCCGTTGTGTTGCTTATGAGATCATATAAGGAGGAAACAGACCATGAAAACGAAACTGCTCAGCCTGCTCCTGTCCGCTGCCCTGCTGCTGGCTCTGGCCGCATGCAGCGACACCAGCGGCGGCGACACCGCCACCCCCACCCCCGCCGCCGGCGGCACCAATACCGAGGCCCCCCAGACCGGGGACGACACCGAGCGCAAGAGCGTGAAGGTGGGCCTCATCTGCATCGGCGACGAGAACGACCAGGGCTACACCTACAACTTTATCCGCGGCCGGGACGCCGCCACCGAGGCCCTGGCCGCCAAGGGCATCGACGTGGAGTGGGTCATGGAGTGGAACGTGGGGGAGAACTCCACCTGCGAGGACGCCAACCGCAACCTGGCCGAGGAGGGCTGTGACCTCATCATCAACAACTCCTTCGGCTTTGAGACCTATATGCTCCGGGTGGCCGAGGAGTACCCGGAGATCGAGTTCATCGCCTGCACCAACCAGGCCTCCTGGGGTGACGACCTGCCCAACACCCACAACGCCTTCGCCAATATCTACGAGGGCCGCTACCTGGCCGGCGTGGTGGCCGGCATGAAGCTCCAGGAGATGATCGAGAGCGGCGAGATCGCCGAGGAGGAGGCCGTCATCGGCTACGTGGGCGCCTACTCCTTCGCCGAGGTCATCTCCGGCTTTACCGCCTACTACCTGGGCGCCAAGAGCGTGTGCCCCTCCGTGACCATGATGGTGCAGTTTGTGGGCTCCTGGTCCGACGCCACCGCCGAGGCCAACGCCGCCCAGGCCCTGGCCGACCAGGGTGCCGTCATGATCTCCCAGCACTCCGACAACACCACCCCCGCCACCGTGGCCCAGACCAACGGCGTGTTCCACACCGGCTACAACAACGACATGATCTCCATCGCCCCCGAGGCATCCCTCATCGGCACCCGCATCGACTGGTCGGTCTACTTTGAGTACGCCATCGAGGCCGTGGCCAACGGCGAGGAGTTCGACCAGGACTGGTGCCACGGCATGGACGAGGGCGCCGTGGTCATGACCGCCCTCAATGAGGACATCGCCGCCGCGGGCACCGCCGAGAAGCTCGCCGAGGTGCAGGCCGCCCTCAGCTCCGGCGATCTGCAGGTGTTCGACACCTCCACCTTCACCGTGGACGGCCAGGAGCTGACCACCTGCCTGGCCCTGGACACCGACGGCGATTACGTGGCCGACTCGGAGGAGGCCGTGTTCGACGGGGCCTTCCACGAGTCCCTGTTCCAGTCCGCCCCCTACTTCGCCGTCCGCATCGACGGCATCCAGTGGCTCAACGAGGCCTATTGATCCATGCGCTCCAGGGGAGGGCCGCCGGAGCGGCCCTCCCCTGCGTGCTCCCCGCGCCTCCTGTGTGCCTCCACGTTTCCCGGCCCGGGCCGGGAGGGATAGAAAGGATGACCGCCTTGGAACCTGTCCACGCCATTGAACTGCGGCACATCACCAAGCGATTCGGCGAGGTGGTGGCCAACGACCGCGTTGACCTGACGCTGGACCGCGGCCAGATCCTCTCCCTGCTGGGGGAGAACGGCAGCGG
The DNA here is from genome assembly GCA_018711785.1 of Candidatus Galloscillospira excrementavium. Lineage (GTDB taxonomy): Bacteria > Bacillota > Clostridia > Oscillospirales > Oscillospiraceae > Galloscillospira_A > Galloscillospira_A excrementavium. Next base: position 3,992 of record DVHW01000217.1, on the reverse strand, counting down.
CAAGACCACGCTGATGAACATGCTCTCCGGCATCTACCTGCCCGACGAGGGGGAGATCCTGGTGGAGGGGAAGCCCGCCGCCATCCGCTCCCCCAAGGACGCCTACCGCTACGGCATCGGCATGGTCCACCAGCACTACAAGCTGGTGGACGTGTTCTCCGCCGCGGAGAACATCGCCCTGGGCCTCCGAGAGGGGCGGGGGCTCAACCTGCGGGCGGTGGCGGAGCGCATCCGCACCATCAGCGACAAGTACGGCTTCGGCATCGACCCGGACAAGAAGGTCTACGACATGTCGGTGTCGGAGAAGCAGACGGTGGAGATCGTCAAGGTGCTCTACCGGGGGGCGGAGGTGCTCATCTTGGACGAGCCCACCGCCGTCCTCACCCCCCAGGAGACCGACCGGCTCTTCGACATCCTCCGGGCCATGAAGGACGACGGCAAGGCCATCGTCATCATCACCCACAAGCTCCACGAGGTCATGGCCATCTCCGACCAGGTGGCCGTCCTGCGCAAGGGCAGGTACATCGGCACGGTGGACACCGCCTCCACCACCCCCCAGGCCCTCACCGAGATGATGGTGGGCCACGCGGTGAGCCTGAACATCGACCGGCCGGAGGCCAGGTACAGGGACCTGCGGCTGGAGGTGAAGGGCCTGAGCTGCAGGGACGCGGAGGGGGTGGCCGCACTCACCGACGTGAGCTTCCAGGCCTTCGGCGGGGAGATTCTGGGCATTGCCGGCATCGCCGGGTCGGGCCAGAAGGAGCTGCTGGAGGCCATCGCCGGGCTGCAGAGGGCCGAGTCGGGCCACGTGTTCTACTACCCGCCCCACCCCAAGAGCGACATCGCCGGACGCCACGTCCCCGTGGACAAGGCGGGGGAGGAGCTGGTGGGCAAGACCCCCGCCCAGATCCAGAAGATCGGGGTGTCCCTGGCCTTCGTGCCCGAGGACCGGCTGGGCATGGGCCTGGTGGGGGGCATGGGCATGGTGGACAACATGATGCTCAAGACCTACAAGGACCACCCCGGCCCCCTGGTGGACCGGAGGCCCCCCCGGGCCCTGGCGGAACAGCTCATCGAGGAGCTGGAGATCGTCACCCCCGGGGTCAACACCCCGGTGCGGCGGCTCTCCGGCGGCAACGTGCAGAAGGTGCTGGTGGGCCGGGAGATCGCCTCGGAGCCCACGGTGCTCATGACCGCCTATCCGGTGCGGGGGCTGGACATCAACTCCTCCTACACCATCTACCGCCTGCTCAACGAGCAGAAGATGAAGGGGGTGGCGGTGCTGCTGGTGGGGGAGGACCTGGACGTGCTGCTGGAGCTGTGCGACCGCATCCTGGTCCTGTGCGGCGGCCGGGTGTCCGGCATTGTGGACGGCCGCACCGCCACCAAGGAGGAAGTGGGCCTGCTCATGACAAAGGTGGGCGCCGGAGAGGAGGGAGCCTGATGCACCACGAGGGAAACACGCCGCTCATCCGCCTGGCCAAGCGGGACGACATGCCCCGCGCCCAGGTGTGGGCCATCCGGGGGGCCTCCTTTGTGCTGGCCATCCTCATCGGGGCCCTGATCTTCCTGCTGCTGGGCCACAACCCGCTGACCGCCTACGGCACCATTCTGGACGGCTCCCTGGGCCGGGCCACCATGATCCAGCAGACGGTGCGCATCGCCGTGCCCCTGCTGGGCACCGCCCTGGCCATCGCCCCCTGCTTCAAGATGCGCTTCTGGAACATCGGCGCCGAGGGGCAGATCACCGCCGGCGCCGTGGGGGCCAGCTACTTCGCCCTGTTCTGGGCCGACACCCTGCCCGCCCCGGTGCTGCTGGTGGTCATGGCCCTCTCCGGCGCCCTGCTGGGGGGGCTGTGGGCCCTCATCCCCGCCTTCTTCAAGGCCCGCTGGGGCACCAACGAGACCCTGTTCACCCTGATGATGAACTACATCATGATCGGCATCGTCCGCTGGCTCCAGGGGGGGCCCTGGGAGGGCCGGCCCGGGTCCCAGATCATCCCGGAGTTTGACGACGCGGCCATGCTGCCCCGGGTCTTCGGCGTCCACTGCGGTTGGATCGTCGTGCTGGTGCTGACGGTGCTCATGTTCCTCTATATGAAGTACACCAAGCAGGGCTACGAGATCGCCGTGGTGGGGGAGAGCCAGAACACCGCCCGGTACGCGGGCATGAACGTGGGCAAGGTCATCATGCGCACCATGTTCCTCTCCGGCGCCCTGTCGGGGCTGGTGGGCTTTCTGGTGGTCTCCGGCGCCGACGGCACCCTCCACGCCGAGGTGGCCGCCGGGGTGGGCTTCACTGCCATCACCGTGGCCTGGCTGGCCCAGCTCAACCCCTTCGGCATGGTGGGCATATCCGCCCTGCTGGCCGTGCTGGAGAAGGGGGCCGACCGGCTCCAGACCCGGATGGACGTGCCCGCCTCCATCTCCGACATCATCACCGGGGTATTCCTGTTCTGCATCCTGGGGTGCGAGTTCTTCATCCGCTACCGGCTGATCTTCAGCCATAAGAGCAAGGGAAAGGAGGCGGCGGCAAATGGGTGACATCAACAGCAGCCTGTGGGTGGCGCTGCTCGCCGCCGCGGTCCTCAACGGCGTGCCCCTGCTCTACGGCACCCTGGGGGAGATTTTGTCCGAAAAGGCGGGCAACCTGAACCTGGGCGTGGAGGGCATGATGTATATGGGGGGCGCCGTGGGCCTGGGCGCCGCGTTCTACTACGAGAGCGCCGTGGGCGCCGGGGCCAACGGCATCGTGGCGGTGCTCCTGTCCCTGGTGTTCGCCTTTTTGGCCGGGGCCTTCGCCGCCCTCATCTACGCCTTCCTCACCATCTCCCTGCGGGCCAACCAGAACGTCACCGGCCTGGCCCTGGCCATCTTCGGCACCGGGGCGGGGCAGTTCATCGGGGAGTACATGCGCCGCACCGCCGGGGGCTATGTGTCCATCGGCAACGATCTGAAGGCGGTGTTCGCCGGCTCCCCCTTCCCGGCGGCCCTTCAGGAGCTGCCCGTGGTGGGGCCCATCCTCTTCGGGCACAGCATCTTCCTCTACCTCGGCCTGGCCATCGCCATCGCCATGGCCTGGTTCCTCAAGCGCACCCGGGCGGGTCTGAACCTGCGCTCGGTGGGGGAGTCCCCCGCCACCGCCGACGCCGCCGGCGTCAATGTCACCCGCTACAAGTACCTGGCCACTGTCCTCGGCGGGGGCATCTCGGCCATCGGCGGCATGGTGTACATCATGACCATCGCCAGCTGCGTGTGGAACCACGAGGGACTCTCCGGCGAGGGCTGGCTGGCCGTGGCCCTGGTCATCTTCTGCCTGTGGCGGCCCCTCAACGCCATCTGGGGCTCGGTGCTCTTCGGCGGGCTGATGATTTTGTACAACTACCTGTCCCTGCCCATGGTGCCCACCCAGCTCTACCGCATCCTGCCCTATGTGGTCACCGTGCTGGTGCTCATCTTCACCTCCCTGCGCAACAGCCGCTCCAAGCAGCCGCCGGCCAGTTTGGGCAACTCCTACTTCCGGGAGGAGAGATGATTTTGAGCAAGTGGCGTTGTCACTTGCTCGAGGGGGATAGCGGCGGTCTTCGCGCAAGATTTTGCCCTTGCGGGGACGGGCAAAACTCACACTTGACCGCCGAGAAGTGTTTTTCGCCACGCACATGTCGCGGCGAAAAACGGATTTCAATTGATTCGCGTCTGCGGACGCGAACTCTGTGAGACAAAAAGGAAAGCGGGCGCGGGCTCTTTGGGAGTCCGCGCCCGCTGCCGCTGATGGGCCGTGCCCAACGACAGGGGCCGGACGCCCGCTCCTGACGTCCGGCCCCTGCCGAAGGAAAGAGGATACAATGAAATGAAAAGAAACTGTCTCTTGCGAGTCTTATATTACCCGGGATATGTGAACAAACAAGGCGGGAATTGTTACAGAAGTCTTAAATCTTTCTGGTTTTATGTAAAGTTGATGTAATACAGAAAAAATCGACGGAAATTCCCCC
>DVHW01000216.1 GCA_018711785.1 Candidatus Galloscillospira excrementavium | reverse complement strand
AAAAGAAGAGGAGTTCTTTTGGGGCTCTCAGCGATACGCCTCTCTCCTCTCCGCGTATCAGCATATAAACAGTTCCTCCGGGAGATCTCCCGGAGGAACTGTACCCTTTTCATGATTCAGTTCTTTTCCTTTTCGTCCCGGTCTTTTTTCCGGTCCCTGTCCTTTGCCTCTCCGTCCTCCCCGGTCTCCTCCCGGGGCAGCACCACCACCCGGATCTCCAGGACCCGGCGGTGGTCCACCTTGGTGACCGTCACGTCCAGTCCGTCGCTCTGGAACCGGTCCCCCTCGGCGGGGATGCGGCCGATGCACTCCATGACCCAGCCGGAGACCGTGTTGGCGTCGCACTCCCCCTTGATGGAGAACAGGTCGTACAGGTCGGTCAGATCGGCGTTGCAGGAGATGAGGTAGCTGCCGTCCGGCTGCTTCTGAAACTCCTCCACCACCTCGTCGTGCTCGTCCCAGATCTCGCCCACCAGCTCCTCCACAATGTCCTCCAGGGTACACAGGCCCTCAGTGCCGCCGTACTCGTCCACCACGATGGCCATGTGGGCCTTCTCCTGCTGGAGGATGCGCAGCAGCTCGGAGATCTTGGTGTTCCCCGTGGTGTAGAGCACCGGGCTCACCAGGGCGGCCAGGTCGCTCTGCCCGTGGTACCGGGCGGCGTGGAAGTCCTTCTCATGAATGACGCCGATGATGTCGTCCACGTCCTCGTGGTAGACCGGCAGGCGGGAGTAGCCGCTCTCGGCAAAGGTGCTGGCCACCTCGTCCATGGAGTCGGTGTCCTCCACGGCCACGATGTCCACCCGGGGGGTGAGGATGGACTCCACCTCCAGGTCGTGGAAGGTGATGGCCGAGCGGATAAGGTCGCTCTCGTGCTGGTCCAGGCCGCCCTCGTCCTCCGCCTGGTCCACCATGGTCATCAGCTCCTCCTCGGTGATGCCGCTGTCCTCCCCCTTGTGGAAGAGCCGGCTCAGCAGCTTCTTCCACAGGGAGAAGAGGAAGGTCACCGGCGTGAGCACCACCATCAGCACCCGGAGGATGGGGGCGGAGAACATGGCAAAGGCCTCGGGGAACTCCTTGGCCATGCTCTTGGGGGTCACCTCGCCGAAGACCAGGACCACAATGGTGATCACCACCGTGGACACGGTGGGGCCGGTGCCCTCGCCGATGAGGCGGATGAAGAGCACGGTGCCCAAAGAGGACGCCGTCAGGTTGACCACGTTGTTGCCCACCAGAATGGTGGAGAGGAGGCGGTCGTAGTCGTCGCCCATCCGCAGGGCCAGAGCGGCCCGCTTGTTGCCGCTCTCCGCCTTGCTGCGCAGGCGCACCCGGTTCAGGGAGGTAAAGGCGGTCTCTGTGGCGGAGAAATACGCCGAGCAGATGACCAGGACCACGATGACTGCGATCATCAGCATACTGGCACTGTCCATGGGGGAACTCATCACTCCTAATAAAATCAAGTTTGGTTTTGCCTTTTTGCGCGCAAACGGACAGTCCTATGCCCGAAGGCTAAGACTGTCCGTTTTGATGCCGTTCTATGTAGCTGGGTAAGGGAGGTTCGTCCACGGGGGCTCACCGACTCCGTTTCAGTTAGAATAATAGTTATTGATTAGTATACAACACACCTCCCCCGCTGTCAATAGTGCTCTGGTAAAATCTGTGTATCCCGTCCCCAGTGGGGGAGGCTCGGGGGCTCAATTCAGCCTCCAGCCGGCGCTCTCCCGCTGGAGCTCCACCATGCGGCAGTAGAGCCCCCCTTCCTCCATCAGCTCCGCCGGAGTCCCCTGCTGGGCCACCGTGCCGCCGGAGAGCACCACGATATGGTCCGCGCCGGCCACGGTGCGCATCCGGTGGGCGATGATGAGTACCGTCTTGTCCCGGAGCAACTCCGACAGGGCGGCCTGGACGGCGCTCTCGTTCTCCACGTCCAGGCTGGCGGTGGCCTCGTCCAGGAGGACCACCGGCGCGTTTTTCAGCAGGGCCCGGGCGATGGAGATGCGCTGCCGCTCCCCGCCGGAGAGGGTGGAGCCGTTCTCCCCGATGACGGTGTCATAGCCCTGGGGCAGCCTGCGGATGAACTCGTCGCACTGGGCGGCCCGGGCGGCGGCGAGCACCTCCTGGTCGCTGGCCCCCCGGCGGCCCAGGCGGATGTTCTCCATCACCGTGTCCCGGAAGAGCACCACGTCCTGGAACACCATGGCGTAGTGCTTCAGCAGGGCCTCCGGGTCCACGGTGGACACGTCCACCCCGCCCAGGGTAATTCTGCCCCCCGTCACATCCCAGAACCGGGCGGCCAGCTTGCAGGCGGTGGACTTCCCGCCGCCGGAGGGGCCGATGAGGGCGGTGACCTCCCCCTGCCGGGCGGTGAAGCTCACATCGTGCAGCACCCCTTCCCCCTGTTGGTAGGCGAAGTCCACGTGGTCAAAGACGATGTTGTAGCCGTCGGGGGCGAAGTCCTCCCGCCCCTCCTGCACCGGCTGCTCCTGGATGGCCCGCATCCGCTCGATCTTCAGCTTGGCGCTGAAGGTGGCGGCGATGTTCTGGAGCACCATGCCCAGGGGATCGTAGAGCCGGGCGGCGGCGAAGAGAAAGCCCAGGAAGAACAGGAACTCCAGCTCCCCGGAGAGCATGAGGGCCGCGCCGATGAGGACGGTGGTGGCCAGGCCCACCCTCAGGAGGGCCTGGGCCGAGCAGACAAACACGCCGGTGGCCAGCTCGGAGCGGATGGAGCTGCGCTCCATCTCCCCCAGCTTCCCGTCCAGCTCCTCCAGATAGGCCCCCTGGCGGGAGCAGGCCTTGAGGTCCCGGATGGTCTCCAGCCCCTCCTGAATGCAGTCGGTCACCGCTCGCTTGGCCAGGATGTTCTTGGTGCCGAAGGCGTCTTGGAGCCGCTTGGACCCGGCGGTGAGCAGCACCGCCACCGGCACCACCCAGAGCACCGCGACAGCCAGGCGCCAGTCCCAGCAGAACATGCACACGCCGATGACCGCCGTGGAGAGGATGGAGGCGAAGAGCTGGGGGATGTAGTGGGAGAACATCTGGTCCAGGCTGGAGCAGTCGGCAATCATGGTGGCCGTCAGGTCGCTCAGGTCCCGGTTCCCGAAGAAGCTCAGGGGCAGCCTGCGCAGGGTCTCGGCCAGGCTGACCCGCCGGCTGGCGCTCTCCTGGTAGGTGGCCAGGTACAGCGACGCGTACTGGAACCAGTGGAGGACAAAGAGGAGCACCAGCACCAGCGCGGCCGCGCCGGTGTAGACCCAGAAGCCCTCCATGGCGCTGCCGCCCCCCTCCATCACGTCCAGCAGGTGGGCCATCACCGCCATCACCACCCCGATGGGGAGCATCAGGCTCAGGTTGCACACAAAGCACCAGATCACCGCCTTCACCAGGTCCCTGGCCCCCTGCTCGCTGAGGGCGAAGAGGTGCTGCAATTTCCGGGTCATACCCCCGCCTCCTTTCCCACCTTCCAGCGGGCGCTGCGCTGGTAGTCCTCCCACATGTCCGCGTACAGGCCGCCGGCGGCGAGCAGCTCCCGGTGGGTGCCCCGCTGGGCGATCTTCCCCTCCGAGAGCACCAGGATCTGGTCGGCGTTCTGGACGGTGGACAGGCGGTGGGCGATCATCAGCACGGTCTTGCCCCGCACCAGGGTCTCAAAGGCCCGCTGGATCTGGTGCTCGTTCTCCGGGTCGGCGAAGGCGGTGGCCTCGTCCAGGACCACGATGGGGGCGTCCTTCAGAATGGCCCGGGCCAGGGCGATGCGCTGGGCCTCGCCCCCCGAGAGATAGACCCCCCTGGCCCCCACTACGGTGTCCAGGCCCTCCGGCAGCTTGTCCAGGATGTCGCCGCACTGGGCGGCCCGGGCGGCCGCCAAAACCTGCTCCCGGGTGGCCTCCGGCCGAGCGGCCCGGATGTTCTCCAGCAGGCTCTTCTTGAACAGCCGGGTGTCCTGGAACACGAAGGCCACCTGCTCCATCAGGGCGGCGCCGTCCATCTCCCGCACGTCCACGCCGCCCACCGTGACCCGGCCCTCGTCCACGTCCCAGAACCGAGGGATGAGGCTGGCGGCGGTGGTTTTGCCCCCTCCGGAGGGGCCCACCAGGGCCACCACGCTGCCCGGGCGGACGGTGAAGCTCACGCCGTCCAGGGCCGGGCGGGCGGCGCCGGGGTAGGTGAAGGAGACGTGCTCAAAGGCCACCGCGGCGCTCTCCGGCCGCCGCTGGACCCGGGGCTCCGCCAGCGGCTGCTCCGAGAGGAGCTCGTCCAGCCGTCCCATGGCCTCGTCGGCCTCCATCACCGCCTCGCTCATATACATAATGCGGTTGATCATGGCTCCGCAGGCCGGCGCGAAGAGGATGTAGAAGATGAAGTTGACCGTCACCTGCCCCACGTCGCCCCCGGAGGCCAGGAGCAGGGCCGCGGGGACGAGCAGGGCGAAGGCCCCGTTGATGCAGGTGAGGAACCCGGTCTGCCCGGCCCGGCAGCTCATGGCGTACTGGCTGGCCAGGTCGCTGTAATCCTTGATGGCGCTGTAAAAGGCCTTGAAGGAGTACACCGTCTGCTGGAACATCTTCACCACCGGGATGCCCCGGACGTACTCCACCGCCTCGCCGCTCATCCGCTCGATCTCCTGCTGGTAGCGGTGGAAGAACCCGGCGTTTTTGCCCCCCATCATGGCCGCCATGCACCCCAGGGCCAGCACCATGGTCAGAAGGCAGAGCAGGCCCATCCGCCAGTCGAAGAGGAAGAGCATGACCACCGCGGCCACCGGGGTGACCACGGCGGCGGTCAGGTCGGGCAGCTTGTGGGCCAGCAGGTCCTCGGTGAGGCCGGCGTTGTCGTCGATGAGCTTGCGCAGCCGGCCGGACTGGTTCCCGGTGAAAAAGCCCAGGGGGAGGCGCAGCACGTGGGCCATCCCCGCGCGGCGGATGTTCCGGGCCGTGCGGAAGGCGGCCACGTGGGTGCACATCAGGGCGGCGAAATAGACGGCGATGTTGGCCACCGCGAAGGCCACCGCCATCCACCCCCACTTCTCCAGCCCGGCGGCGGCCGCCACATTGGGAAAGACCGCCAGGGTGTCCCGCGCCACCAGCCACACGCACACATAGGGCGCCAGGCCCAGCACGGCGGCAGCGCCGGACAGGGCGCAGCCCAGAACGGTCAGCCGCCGGTATCCCCCGGCGTAGTCCAGCATCCGGGACAGGCTGCTCTTGTTTCGTTTGGTCAATCCAATCCCTCCTTTAGTTAGTTTTTGCTAACTAACGAGGATGATTATAGACCTCCCCGGCCTGCCGCGCCACTCCAAAGGGGACGCCTCACTCCAACCGTCTCCCCTTTTTGTAGTCCTGGGGGGACAGGCCGTAGATGCTCCGGAAGGCGGCGGAGAACTTGCTGGCGTTCTGGTAGCCCACCGCCGCGGCGATCTGGGTGACGGACTGCCCCGTGGTGTCCAGCAGGAAGGCGGCCTCCTCCATCCTGCGCCGCTTCAGATAGGCGTAGGGAGGCTCGCCGTAGAGCCGGAGGAAGTATTTCTTCAGGGTGGACTGGCCGATCCGGTACTCCTCCGCCAGCGCCGGGATGGGGATGTGGGCCCGCAGGTCCTCTGTCATCCGGGCCTCCAGCTCCCGCACCCGGCGTGTCAGGTCCCGGCTGTGGTAGACCGCCCCCGCCCGGCGCACCTGCCGCTGCCGCTCCTGGAGAAAGAGCATCAGCTCCGCCGTCTTCAGCTTGTAGTAGGCCCCCTCCCCCTCCGCCGGGACGTGGTAGAGCTCGGAGAAGATGTGCTGGATGCGGGGCTCGGAGCGCAGCACCAGGAAGTGCCGCTCGGACAGGAGCACCCGGAACAGCTCCGGCAGGTCCGGGGCCTCCTCCCCCAGCATCCCGCCCAGGGAGGCCCCCGCCGTGCCGGGCTCCAGCACCAGGCTGATGCCCTGGTAGAGGCCCTGGCGGAACCGGCTGTCCAACGGGGGCCGGCTCATGTCGCTGACCGAGAAGTCCTGGGGCCCCAGCCACACCAGCCTGCCGTCCCGCATGGTGCACTCGAACCGCCCGGCCCGGCAGTGGTTGATCTCCACCAGGCCCGGGCAGCGCTCCTCCTCCGGAAAGCCGGAGGCGGTGTGGAAGTCGTTGCGGATGAGCCATATCCCCGGCATCACCAGGCAGGAGGTCATGGTGCCCCAGCCGTCGGGGAACTCCATCCGGTAGACCGACCAGCGCCCCTCCCGCCCGGCCAGCTCCGCCTCCCCGGGGAAAAAGCCGTCCCTTCGCCGCTCCGCCATACGCCCGCCCCCATCCAATAGTTAGTTCTTGCTAACTCACATCCATCATAGCACCTGTCCCGCCGGATTTCAAGCCCCCGCCGCGAAGCCCGCGGCTCCGCCCTGCCGTCCCCGGCGCCGGCGGACTGCAAAAGGCCCGCGGCCAAGGATTGGCCGCGGGCCTTTTTGCTTGTCTCTTCCGGGGGTCGGCGGGG
>DVHW01000215.1 GCA_018711785.1 Candidatus Galloscillospira excrementavium | reverse complement strand
GAATTTCTCTTGACAGAAAGCGAATGATATAGTATATTAGCGTGGTAAAGTGATAAAGTAACAAGGGGGTCTCCTCTTGAAGTACATCATCAACACCCCGGAGGGCACCCGGGACCGGCTGTTTTCCGAGTGCCGGGAGCGGCGGCAGGTCCAGCGCAGCCTCACCGGGCTCTTTGCCCGCCGGGGCTATGCCGAGGTCATCACCCCGGAGCTGGAGTTTTACGACCTGTTCCTCCAGTCGGGCAGCCCCATGCCCCAGGAGCAGATGGTCAAGCTCATCGACCGGGCGGGCCGCCTGCTGGTCCTCCGGCCCGACTCCACCACCCCCATCGCCCGGGTGGCGGCCACCAAGCTGGCCGCCGTGCCCCTGCCCCAGCGGCTCTACTACGACCAGACCGTGTTCCGGGCCGGCCGGGAGCACCGGGGGGGCAGCAGCGAGATCGCCCAGTGCGGCGTGGAGCTCATCGGCGCGGGGGGCAGAAAGGCCGACCTGGAGATGATCGCCCTGGCGGTGGACGCGCTGAAGGCTTGCGGCCTGGCGCGGTTCCATGTGGAGCTGGGCCATGTGGGCTTCTTCCGGGAGCTGACCGCCCGGGTGGACATGCCCGCAGACACGGTGGAGCAGGCCCGGGAGCTCATTGAGGGGAAGAACTTCGCCGCCCTGGGGGACCTGCTGGAGCCCTACCGGGGCCAGGCGGCCTGCGAGCCGCTGCGCCGCCTCTCCCGCCTGTTCGGCGGGGCGGAGGTGCTGGACGAGGCCGAGACCCTCTCCGGCGGCAGCGACGCCTTGGACTACCTGCGGGACCTCTACGGGGAGCTGAAGAGCGCCGGATACGGGGACTATATCCGCTTCGACCTGGGCATGGTCCACCAGATCGACTACTACACCGGCGTGGTGTTCCGGGGCTATGTGGAGGGGGCGGGGGATGCCGTCCTCTCCGGCGGCCGGTACGACACTCTGGTGGAGTCCTTCGGCCGCCGGGCCCAGGCCACGGGCTTCGCGGTGGATGTGGACGCGGCGGCGGCCTGTCTGCCGCCGGCGGTCCTCCCCCGGGTGGAGACTGTGGTCCACTTCGGGGAGGGGGAGCTCTCCCGGGCCCTGGCGGAGGTGGATCGCCGGGCGCCGGGCACCTGTGAGCTCTCCCCCTGCCGGGCCCTGGAGTCCACCCTGGCCCTGGCCCGGGAGCGGGGGGCCGGGGAGGTCCTGGTGCTGGAGAACGGGACAGAGAGGAGGGTGGCGCTGTGAGAGAGAGACTGCGCATCGCCCTGACCAAGGGCCGCCTTCTGGACCGGTCGGTGGAGCTCTTCGAGGGCATGGGCCTGGACTGTACACCCATCCGCCAACCCGGCCGCAGGCTGGTCCACGCCATCCCCAACTATCCCCTGGACGCGGTGCTGGCCAAGGCACCCGATGTCATCACCTATGTGGAGCACGGGGTTTGCGACCTGGGCATCGCGGGGAAGGACACCATTCTGGAGCAGGGCCGGTCCTTCTACGAGGTGCTGGACCTGGGGTTCGGCAAGTGCCGTTTCGCCCTGGCGGTGAAGGAGGGAACCGACTTCTACGGCACCTACAAGACCCGCCGCATCGCCACCAAGTACCCCAATGTGGCCCGCGCCTTTTTTGAGAAAAAGGGCATGGACGTGGACATCATCAAGATCGAGGGCAGCGTGGAGCTGGCCCCCATCCTGGGGCTGGCCGACGCCATCGTGGACATCGTGGAGACCGGCGCCACCCTGCGGGAGAACGGGCTGGTCCCCATCGAGGACGTGGCCCAGGTGAGCGCCCGGCTCATCGTCAACACAGCCAGTATGAAGCTCCACAAGGCGGAGATCAGTGACTTTATCCGCCGGTGTGAGGCGGAATTGGAGAAACGGACATGATCGACATTATTCAGGCGGACGGAAGGGCGGAGCAGGAGAAGATCGCGGCCATGCGGGCGCGCTCCGCCCAAAAAAATGCGGACATCGAGGCGGCGGCCGCTGCCGTTATGCGGGATGTAAAGGAGGGGGGCTTTGCGGCGGTCTCCCGCTATTCCCTCCAGTTTGACCACCGGGAGCCCTATGAGGTCGGCCGGGAGGCGCTGGAGGCGGCCTACCAGGCCTGCCCGCCGGAGCTCATCGCCGCCCTGGAGCACGCGGCGGCCAACATCCGGGACTACAACGAGAAGCTGCTCTCCCGGACCATGGAGTGGACCTCCCCCGACGGGGGCCGGGTGGGGCGCATCGTCCGGGGCCTGACCCGGGTGGGCATCTATGTGCCCGGCGGCACGGCGGCCTACCCCTCCTCGGTGCTGATGAACGCCGTCCCCGCCAAGGTGGCCGGGGTGGAGGAGATCGTCATGGTCACCCCGCCCACCGAGAACCTGAACCACGCGGTGCTGGCGGCGGCCAAGATCGCGGGAGTGGACCGGGTCATCGCCGTGGGCGGGGCCCAGGCGGTGGCCGCCCTGACCTACGGCGCGGGCTTCATCCCCAAAGTGGACAAGCTGGTGGGCCCGGGCAACGCCTATGTAGCGGCGGCCAAGCGCCTGGCCTACGGGACCCTGGACATCGACATGGTGGCCGGCCCCTCGGAGGTGCTGGTCCTGGCCGACGGCACCGCAAATCCCAAATATGTGGCCGCCGACCTCTTGAGCCAGGCCGAGCACGACGCCCTGGCCTCCGCCGTCCTCCTGACCACCAGCGCCGAGCTGGCCCGGGCGGTGGACAGGGAGATCGTCCGCCAGACCGGGTACCTGAGCCGCAGCGCCATCATGGAGGCCTCCCTCCGGGACTTCGGCTGCGCCATCGTCTGCCGGAGCCTGGACCAGGCGGTGGATCTGGCCAACGAGATCGCGCCGGAGCACCTGGAGATCGTGACCGCCGACCCGCGGGCCCTGCTGCCCAAGATCAAGAACGCCGGGGCAGTGTTCCTGGGGGAGTGGTCCCCGGAGCCCCTGGGGGACTACCTGGCGGGGCCGGACCACGTGCTGCCCACCAGCGGTACGGCTCGGTTCTTCTCCCCCCTCAGCGTGGACAGCTTCCTCAAGAGCATGAGCGTCATCGAGTATGACCGCCAGACCCTCTCGCCCATCCGTGAGGAGATCATCGCCCTGGCGGAGTCTGAGCACCTGACCGCCCACGCCAACTCCATCCGGGTGCGGTTCGAGGACGAGAGATAGGAGGGATTTCCGTGGAAATACCAGTGTATCCGAAGGGGGAGGCCCCTCTCCGGGGCTATGTTATTCAGCGCAAGACCAAGGAGACCGAGGTCTCCGTCAACCTCTGTCTGGACGGAGGGGAGGTGGAGGTCTCCACCGGCATCGGATTTTTCGACCACATGCTCACCGCCCTGGCCTTCTACGCCGGATTCGGCCTGGCGCTGGAGGCGAAAGGGGACCTGGAGGTGGACGGCCACCACACGGTGGAGGACACCGGCATCGTCCTGGGCCAGGCCCTGGCCCGAGCCCTGGGGGACCGGAAGGGCATCCGCCGCTTCGGCAGCGCCTATGTGCCCATGGACGAGGCCCTGGCCTTCACCGCCCTGGACCTCTCCAACCGGCCCTTCCTGGTCTTTGACGCGGACATGCCCCAGGCCAGGATCGGGGCCTACGACGCCTGTCTCACTGAGGAATTTATGCGGGCCTTCACTATGAACAGTGGTTTGACTTTACATATGAAGTGCCTCTATGGAAAGAATGCCCACCACATCACCGAGGCTCTCTTCAAGTCCCTGGGCCTGGCACTGAAGGACGCGGTGCGGGTGGAGGGGGGCACGGTCACCTCCACCAAGGGAGTGCTGTAAGGATGAAACACTTGACAGCAATCGTGGACTACGGTGTTGGCAACCTCCGGAGCATTGCCAACGCCATGGACTACCTGGGCCTGGACACCGCCGTCACCGCCGACGCCGGGGCGCTGGAGCGCGCCGACGCCATCATCCTCCCCGGCGTGGGGGCTTTCCCCGACGCGGCGGAGAAGCTCCGCGCCGCCGGCCTGGACCGGGTGCTCCTGGCTCAGGCGGAGAAGAAGCCCGTCCTGGGCATCTGTCTGGGGATGCAGTTGCTGCTGGACGAGGGGGAGGAGGTCCGCCCCTGCCGGGGGCTGGGCCTGGTGCCCGGGCGGGTGGAGCGCATCCCCACCGGGCTGAAGCTGCCCCACATCGGCTGGAACAGCCTGTCCCTCCAGAATGACGCCCCCCTCTTCCGGGGCCTGCCCGAGGGGGCGTGGGTCTACTTTGTCCACTCCTACTGCGCCGTGCCGGAGCGGGAGGAGGACGTCATCGCCCGGACCGACTACGGCGCCTCCGTGGTGGCGGCGGTGCGGCGGGGCAATGTGTACGGCTGCCAGTTCCACCCGGAGAAGAGCGGCGAGGTGGGCTTGCAGATCCTGAAAAACTTTGGGGAGCTGAACCGATGATACTCTTACCTGCCATTGACATGAAGGACGGCCGCTGCGTCCGCCTGAAGAAGGGGGACTTCGCCACGGTCCACCAGGTGGCCAACAGCGCGCTGGAGACCGCCCGGGTCTTCGCCCGGGCCGGGGCGGAGTGGATCCACATGGTGGACCTGGACGGGGCCCGGGACGGGGTGCGGAAGAACTTCCCCCTCATCTATGAGGTCATCCAGAGCTCCGGCCTCCAGGTGGAGCTGGGGGGCGGCATCAAAAACGAGCTGGACGTCATCACCGTGGGGGAGTCCGGCGTGGCCCGGCTGGTCATCGGCTCGGCCGCCGTCACCAGGCCGGAGCTGGTGGACTACGCCGTGGGGCTCTACGGCGACCGGGTGGCGGTGGGCATCGACTGCCTGAACGGGAAGGTGCGCACCGCCGGCTGGGAGACCGACTCCGGGCTGGACGGCCTGGACTTCGCCCGGCAGATGGAGCAAAAAGGGGTCAAGACCCTCATCTATACCGACATCGCCACCGACGGGATGCTCTCCGGCCCCTCCTTTGACCAGCTGGAGAAGCTCCAGGGGGCGGTGGGCTGCAACATCGTGGCCAGCGGCGGGGTGACCACCCTGGAGGACGTGCGGCGTCTGCGGGACATGGGGCTCTACGGGGCCATCGTGGGCAAGGCCTACTACGCCGGAACGCTGGATCTGGCACAGGCCATCAGAGAGGCGGGAGAGCCATGTTAGCCAAGCGCATCATCCCCTGCCTGGACGTGCGGGACGGCCGGGTGGTCAAGGGGGTCAACTTTGTGAACATCCGGGACGCCGGGGACCCGGTGGAGCTGGCCAAATTCTACTCCGACCAGGGGGCGGACGAGATCGTCTTTCTGGACATTACCGCCACCAGCGACGACCGGGCCACGGTGGCCGACGTGGTGGAGCGGACGGCCCGGTCGGTGTTCGTCCCCCTGACCGTGGGGGGCGGCATCCGCACCCTGGAGGACTTCCAGCTCCTGCTCCGCTCCGGGGCGGACAAGATCTCGGTGAACTCGGCGGCGGTGAAGGACCCGTCCCTCATCTCTGCCGCGGCGGAGCGGTTCGGCTCCCAGTGCGTGGTGGCGGCCATCGACGCCCGCGCCCGGGGGGACGGGACCTGGGAGGTGGTGGTGGCCGGCGGCCGCACCCCCACCGGGCTGGACGCGGTGGCCTGGGCCCGGCGGGTCCAGGAGCTGGGGGCGGGGGAGATCCTGCTCACCTCCATGGACGCCGACGGCACCAAGGCGGGCTTTGACCTGGCCATGACGCGGGCGGTCACCCAGGCGGTGACCATCCCGGTCATCGCCTCGGGCGGCGCTGGGACCCTGGAGCACTTCGCCCAGGTCTTCGAGGAGACCGGCTGCGACGCCGCCCTGGCGGCCTCCCTGTTCCACTTCGGGGAGCTGACCGTGCCCCAGGTGAAGGACTTCCTCCGCCGCCGGGGCATCCCGGTGCGGCCCGTCCAGGGCGCGGAAGGGGGGAGGGGCGCATGATGGATCTGGACCGGCTCTTTCAAAAGTCGGAGCTCATCCCTGTCATCATCCAGGACGCGGAGACCCGCGACATCCTGATGCTGGGCTTTACGAACCGGGAAGCCGTGGAGCGCACCCTCCGGACCAAAACCGCCTGGTTCTGGTCCCGGAGCCGGCAGAAGCTGTGGAACAAGGGGGAGAGCTCGGGCCACTTCCTCCACGTCAAGCGCATCGTCACCGACTGCGACACCGACACCCTGCTCTACCAGTGCGTACCCGAGGGACCCACCTGCCACACCGGCGCGCGCAGCTGCTTTTTCAACCTGATTTGGGAGGAGGAGAGACCGTGAACGACACCCTTCAAAGCCTCTACGACGTGGTGGCCGACCGGAAGGAGCACCCCCAGGAGAAGTCCTACACCTGCTATCTCTTCCAGGAGGGCCTGGACAAGATCCTGAAAAAGGTGGGGGAGGAGAGCGCCGAGACCATCATCGCCGCCAAGAACGGAGAACCCGGACCGGTGGTTGCCGAGATGTCTGACCTTCTCTACCACCTGATGGTGCTCCTGGTCCAGCAGGGCATCCCCCTGGCCGACGTGATGGCCGAGCTGGACCGGCGGAGCCAAAAAATCGGCAACCTGAAGCAGAGGAAACTGACGGACAAAAATACATGACATAGACATGATACGCCGCCCGGTATCGGGCGGCGTATTTTTGACGGCATACCATCATTCTTGTCCAAATTTGAGAGAGAATTTTGTTATGTTACCTTAGA
>DVHW01000214.1 GCA_018711785.1 Candidatus Galloscillospira excrementavium | reverse complement strand
GTTCTTATTGTATAAAACGGCGCAAATCAGGGACAAATCCTTGCGGCAGTGCGCTGAGAATGCTATACTTCTCTCGGATGAGGGGGAGCACCCCCCTCTTTTTTGCATTCTTTGCAGACAGGACGGGGGATATGGGATGAACGAAATGGCTCTGACAGAAGGTAAAGTAAAGACGACGCTGCTCCGCTTCACGCTGCCCTTTCTGGCGGCAACTCTGCTGCAATTTCTCTACGGCGCGGCGGACCTCATCATTGTCGGTCAGTTCGCCAATGCCGCAGGAGTGTCCGCCGTGTCCACGGGAAGTCAGATCATGCAGATGTTCACCGGACTAGCTATGGGCCTGGCATCGGGTGGAACTGTCATCGTGGGCCAGTACTGGGGCGCCCGGCGCAGGGAAGACGTGCAGGAGACCATTGGCACTATGTTCTGCTTTTTTACCCTCTTCGCCCTGGCGATGACTGCCTTTATTCTGCTTTTTGTAGATCCCATCATTGCCGTCATGAACGTGCCGGAGGAGGCAAAAGCCCCCGCGTGGGACTACATCTTTATCTGCGGGTGCGGCACGATCTTCATCACAGGCTACAACATGGTCAGCGGTATCCTCCGGGGTATGGGGGACTCCAAGCGGCCCATGTACTTTGTCATGGTGGCCTGCGTGGTCAATGTGGTGGGAGATCTGATCCTGGTGGGAGGATTCGGTATGGGAGCCGCCGGTGCGGCCATCGCCACCGTGGCCTCTCAAGCCCTGAGCCTGCTGCTCTCCGTGCTGGTACTCCGCCGGAAGGACTTCCCCTTTGATTTCAAGCGCGCCAGCTTCCGCATCCACCGGGACAAGCTGATCTCCCTGGTGAAACTGGGCACCCCGGTGGCCATTCAGAACATCCTGGTGAGCCTGTCTTTCCTTATCATCACCGCCATCGTCAACAACATCGGCCTGGTGGAGTCGGCCGCCGTGGGCACCGCCGGGCGCATCGGGGACTTCGGCCTGCTGGGGCCCATCGCCTTCCTGTCCGCCATCTCGGCCATGGTGGCCCAGAACATCGGCGCCGGCCGGGAGGACCGGGCCAAAGCCACGCTGAAGTATGGTATCCTCTTTTCTCTGGTTTTCGGTGTGGTGATGTTTGTCCTGCTTCAGCTCTTCCCTCAGGGTGCCATGTCAATCTTCAACAACGACCAGCGGGTCATTGAGGCCGGTGCCCTCTACCTGCGCTCGTTCTGCTTTGACAGCTTGCTGACCTGCTTCGTGTTCTCCCTCAATGGCTTTTTCGGGGGGTGTGGGCGCACCGGCTTTGCCTTGGCCAACTCGGTGCTGGCTACCTTTCTGGTCCGGGTGCCGGTCGTGCTCATCGTCAGCCTGATTCCCGATACCACCATCTTCCATATCGGCATGGCCACCCCTTTGGCCTCGGCCTTCCAGGTGGTGGTGCAGTTGATTTACTACCGTCTGGGGCGCTGGAAGGGTGCTGTTCTGGTGCAGGAAGGTGCACCGACCAGCGAGAGCTGAGATGAGAATGTGTCCCAAATAAAAAGTTCTCCTCCGTCTGATGAAGGGCGGAGGAGAACTTTTTGATCTGCGGCTTATTTGCCCGGCTGAGCTTGCAGTTGAGCCTGGGGCGTCAGCCAGCGGCCCCAGAAGTAATAGGCCAGCATGGCGACGGTGGTGACGATCCAGGTGATGGGATAGCTGGCCATGACAACCTGCACGGTGTGGTGGCTGGGCACCACCGCAAAAAGCCACACCAGGCGGATGACGCAGATGCCGAACAGGGAGATGACCATGGGAACCATGCTCTTGCCGGCCCCCCGGATAGCGCCGGGGAGAAGCTCCACCAGAATATAGGTGATGTAGAAGGGCACCAGGAAACGGATCATCTCTTCGCCCAGCGCAAGAACCGCAGTCTCCTCTTCCCGTACGAAGATCGAGAGCACAGGCCGGGAGAAGAAGGTGAGCAGAAAGCTGATGGCCACAGTAAACACCGCGATCATTCCTGAGGAGATCCATACGCTCTTCTTTAGCCGGCCATACTCTCCGGCGCCGTAATTCTGTCCGGCAAAGGTGGTGAGGGCCAGGCTCATGGCATTGAGCGTCATCCAGAAGAGGACATCCACCTTGCTGTACGCGGCCCAGGCCGCCATAGTGTCAGTGCCGAAGGAGTTGATGGCCGCCTGGATGACCAGGTTGGAGATGCTGTACATCAGGGACTGGAGGGCAGCGGGTACGCCAATGCGCAGCGTAGCCAGAAGTGTGTCGCCGTAAATGTACATCTTCCGGGGGAAAAACTGATAGGGATCTCCCTGTGCCCGGGTGAGGGAGAGAAGCACCAGCACAGCGGAGAGCACCTGGGAGGCCACAGTTGCAATGGCCACCCCGGCCACATCCCAGTGAAAGAGGGCCACAAAGGCCAGGTCCAGCACGATATTACACAGGGAGGCGGCAATGAGAAACAACAGGGGCCGGCGGGAGTCGCCAATGGCGCGGAGCACGCTGGTGCCCATGTTGTAGATGAGATTGGGAACCATGCCCAAAAAGTAGATGCGCAGGTAGAGCGTGGCCTCTCCCATCACGTCCTCGGTGGTGCCCAGAGCCTCCAGCGCCCATGGGGTGAGCAGGAACCCGGCCACCGTGAACACCGCGCCGATCAGAATGGAGAGGAGCATGGAGGTGTGGACTGCCTTGTGGACCTCCTCCCCCCGGCGGGCGCCGAAGTGCTGGGCGATGACCACCACCGCGCCGCTGGCCAGACCGGTGAACAGGCCCACGGTCAGATTGACCACCACCGCTGTGGAACCCACGGCGGCCAGGGCCGTCTTGCCCACCAGACGGCCCACCACCAGGGTATCTACGGTATTGTAGAGCTGCTGAAAAAAAGTACCCAGCCAAAGGGGGAAGAAAAAAGCCAGCAGCTGCTTCCAGATGACGCCGCTGGTGATGTCCCCGCTGGGCTGACGAAACAGACCCATGTCAGATCCTCCTGAATCTCTCAAACGTTCCCTCCGGCCGCTTTGGGCGGCCAAATATGGATTGTACACGCTTTTTCGACAGAAGGCAATAGAAATGCAGGGGAAATTTGGGCCGGGGACCGGTATGTTCAGCTGAGCGGCCTCCCCGGAAGACGCGGGGACGGCCACTTCGCTCTTGAGAAAACAGCGCCGCCATGGTACAATACAAGGTACTGCATGGGCGCCCGACCACCGGAGGGCGCCCGAGGACAGCCGGGCGGGGCGCTTCCCGGCCCGGGAAAGACAAGGAGATGTGGAATGCCATGAAGCTGGGCATCGTGGGCCTCCCCAACGTGGGGAAGAGCACCCTGTTCAACGCCATTACCAATGCCGGCGCGGAGAGCGCCAACTACCCCTTCTGCACCATCGACCCCAACGTGGG
>DVHW01000213.1 GCA_018711785.1 Candidatus Galloscillospira excrementavium | reverse complement strand
GATGCCGGACGGGACGTGTAAAATATGCCCCAGCGGGACCCACACCTGTGCCTGCAAACGCTAGGAGAAAGGACGTTCACCCATGAGCAAGCGAACGAACGATTTTTGGAGCTCCCCCCTGACCCGGCCGGCCATCAAGTCCCCGGAGGTGCGGCTGCCGGAGATGCTGCTGGGGTACTTCATCGGCCCCTTCGGGGCGCTGCTGTCCTCGGGCATCTTCACCAGCATCCTGCAGAACTACTTCACCGACGTGCTGAAGCTGGACCTGACCTTCCTCACCACCCTCCAGCTCTTCTCCACCATCCTCATCGTGGCGGCCAACCTGGTGGTGGGCCAGCTCATCGAGCGCACCCGCTGCCTGGCGGGCAAGGCCCGGCCCTGGATTCTGCTGTCCGCGCTGACCCTGTCGGTGGCCAGCGTGCTCATGTTCATCATCCCCTTCGAGGGGACGGCCCGGATGGTGTGGGTGGCCATTGCCTATAACCTCTACTACGCCGTGGCCTACCCCATCTACAACACGGCCAACTCCACCCTCATCCCGGTGTCCACCCGCAACAGCCAGCAGCGGGGGGCCCTGGCCTCCTTCACCAACGTGGCGGGGCTGGGGGTCATGGGCGCGGGGAGCATGGTGTTCCCCATGCTGGTGTCCTTCGCCCTGAAGGAGGACCAGAGGCTGTGGTTCCTGACCATGCTGGCCATCGCCATCTTCTCCGCCCTCACCATTTTCCTCCAGTTCAAGTTCACCCGGGAGCGGGTGACCGAGGAGCTCCTGGGCCAGGGGGATACCCCCGCCGCGGCCAAGGGGGCCTCCCTGGGCGAGCAGCTCCGGGCGGTGGCCAGTGAGAAGTGGTGGTGGGTGGTGATGCTGTTCTACCTGGGCTTCCAGTGGAGCGGGGCCATGAAGAACGGGTCCATGTCCTTCTTCTGCAAGTGGGTGCTGGACAACACCTTCTTCGGCTCGGCGGACGCCTGGGGCGCCTCCCAGTCCCTGCTGGGAGTGCTGGGGGCCATCCCCATGGCGGTGGCGGCGGTGTTCGTGGTGCCGCTGGCCAATAAGTTCAGCAAGCGCATCGTGGTGTTCTGGGGCATGGTGGTGGGCGCCGTGGGCGGCGTCATCGCGGGCCTGGGCAACGGGCAGATCGTGCCGGTGGCCATCGGCGTGGCCCTCAAGTGCCTGGGCTCGGCCCCGGCGGCCTATATGATCCTGGCCATGCTGGCCGACGTCATCGACCACATCGAGTTCAAGCGCGGCATCCGCACCGACGGGCTGACCATGTCCATCTACAGCTCCATCATGGTGGCGGCCACCCCCATCTGCAACTCCATCTTCAGCGCCATTCTGAACGCCAGCGGGTACGACCAGGCGGCCGACGTGGCCCTGGGCACGGCGGCCCAGCCGGCCGCGGCCAGGGGGGGCATCAACGCCAGCTATATCTGGGTGGAAACGGTGGCCTACGCCGTGTGCGCGCTGCTTATCTTCTTCTTTACCGTGGAGAAGAAGCTCCCCGAGGAGCAGGCCGCCATCGCCGCGCGGCACAAGCAGGGCGGGAACTGACCCGACAGAGAAAGGGAAACGAGACACTATGGTGCATTTAGCCATTGATATCGGCGCCTCCTCCGGACGGCACATCGCCGCCTGGCGGGAGGGTGGCAGCCTGAAGATGCAGGAGGTCTACCGCTTCTCAAACCTGCCCCAGGAGCGGGAGGGCCATCTGATATGGGACCTGGACCGGCTGTGCCGGGAGGTGGTCAGCGGCCTCACCGCCTGCAAAGAGCAGGGCATCACCCCGGACAGCGTGGGCATCGACACCTGGGCGGTGGACTATGTCCTGCTGGACGGGGAAGACCGGCCCATCCTCCCCCTCTACTGCTACCGGGACGAACGGGGGGCCGAGGGGGCGAAGCTGGCCCACAAGTCCATCCCGTTTGAAGCGCTCTACGAGCGGACGGGCATCCAGTTCCAGCCCTTCAACACCATCTACCAGCTCTGCTGGGACAAAGCCCACGGAAGGCTGGAGGGGGCGGCGGACTTCCTCATGCTCCCCGAGTACCTGAGCTTCTTCCTCTCGGGGGAGAAGGCCCACGAGTACACCAACGCCAGCTCCACCGGCCTGCTGGACGCCCGGGCCAAGACCTGGGATGCGGAGATTATCCGCGCCCTGGGCCTGCCCGAACGGCTCTTTGCCGCCCAGCCCCAGCGCCCGCCGGTGAAGCTGGGCCGGCTGAAGGGGGACATCGCGCGGCAGGTGGGCTTCTCCTGCGACGTGCTCCTCCCCGCCACCCACGACACCGCCTCCGCCATCGCCGCCCTGCCCCAGAAGGGGGCCTACCTCTCCAGCGGCACCTGGTCCCTGCTGGGGGCGGAGCTGCCCGGGCCCATCACCACCCCTGCGGCCCGGGCGGCCAACTTCACCAACGAGGGGGGCGTGGGTACCATCCGGTTTTTGAAGAACATCATGGGGCTGTGGCTGGTCCAGTGCCTGAAGCGGGAGCTGGGCGACCGGTACTCCTTCGCCCAGCTGGCCGGCCTGGCCCGGGCGGAGGGGAGCTTCGACTACCGCCTGGACGTGAACGGCCCGCAGTACCTGGCCCCCAGGTCGGTCATGGCGGAAATCGACGGCGAGTGCCGGCAGAAGGGCTGGCCGGTCCCCTCTACGCCGGGGGAGTACGCCCACGCCATCTACCAGAGCCTGGCCCACGCCTACGCCGCCGCCCTTCAGGAGCTGGAGGCCATCACCGGAGAGTCCTTCCCGGCGCTGTGCATCGTGGGGGGCGGGGCCAACAACACCTACCTCAATGAGCTGACCGAGCGGGCCATCGGCCGGCCGGTGGTTACCGGCTCCCCGGAGGCCACGGCCCTGGGAAACATTTTGTTGCAGGAGGCTGCCTATGTATAGCGAAGCAAAGGAACGATACGCCGCCCTCGGTGTGGACACCGACGGGGCCATCGCCAAACTCAAGACCGTCCCGGTCTCCCTCCACTGCTGGCAGGGGGACGACGTGCGGGGCTTTGACACCGACCCCACTAAGCCCCTCACCGGGGGCATCCAGACCACGGGCAACTACCCCGGCCGGGCCCGCACCCCCGAGGAGCTGATGGCCGACATCGACCTGGTTCTCAAGCTGTGCCCCGGCACCAAGAAGCTGAACCTCCACGCCAGCTACGCCATTTTTGCCGACGGCGAGTGGGCCGACCGGGACAAGCTGGAGCCGAAGCACTTCCAGCCGTGGGTGGACTTCTGTAAGGCGCGGGGCCTGGGCTGCGACTTCAACCCCACCTTCTTCTCCCACCCCAAGTGCGACCCGCTGACCCTCTCCTCCCCCAACGAGGAGACGAGGCGGTTCTGGATCGACCACGGCAGGGCCTGCATCCGCATCAGCCAGTACCTGGCCGAGGAGCTGGGGCAGCCCTGCGTCATGAACATCTGGACCGGGGACGGCTTCAAGGACATCCCCGCCGACCGCCTGGGGCCCCGGGTGCGCTACAAGGAGTCCATCGACGCCATCCTCGCCGAGCCCTTTGACTTTAACAAGGTCAAGCCCTGCGTGGAGAGCAAGGTCTTCGGTATCGGCGTGGAGGCCTACACCGTGGGCTCGGCGGAGTTTGCCCTGAGCTACGCTGCCGCCCACCCGGGCAAGTGCATCCCTCTCATGGACAACGGCCACTACCACCCCACCGAGGTGGTGAGCGACAAGATCCCCGCCCTGCTGGCCTTCTTCCCCGAGATCGCCCTCCACATCACCCGCCCCATCCGCTGGGACAGCGACCACGTGGTGCTCTTTGACGACGAGACCCGGGAGATGGCCAAGGAGATCGTCCGCTGCGGCGACCTGGACGGCCGGGTGAAGATGGCCCTGGACTACTTCGACGCGTCGGTCAACCGCATCGCCGCCTGGACCCTGGGCTTCCGCAGCTGGCAGAAGGCCCTGCTCTACGCCCTGCTCACCCCCGGCGACGATCTGAAGCGCGCCCAGGACGAGGGGGACTTTACCGCCCTGCTGGTGGAGCAGGACGAGCTGAAGACCCTGCCCTTCGGCGAGGTCTGGGCTCAGTACTGCCGGGAGTGCGGTGTCCCCGAGGACGGCGCCTGGCTGGAGGAGGCCCGCCGGTACGAGCGGGAGGTCCTCTCCCGCCGCTGAATCTGCGTTTCACATCATTCAAATAGACATAGGAGGAACAACTACCATGGTCAACCGCTTTGTGCTCAACGCCATCTCCTACCACGGGAAGGGCGCCATCCAGGAGATCCCCGGCCTGGTGGCCGCCAGGGGATACCAGAAGGCCTTTATCGCCTCTGACCCGGACCTGGTCAAGTTCGGCGTCACCAAGAAGGTCACCGACCTGCTGGACGGGGCCGGCATGGTCTATGAGATCTATTCCGACATCAAGCCCAACCCCACCATCGAAAACGTGCAGTCCGGCGTGGCGGCCTACAAGGCCTCGGGCGCCGACTACATGATCGCCATTGGCGGCGGGTCCTCCATGGACACCGGCAAGGCCATCGGCATCATCATCAACAACCCTGAGTTCGCCGACGTGCGCTCCCTGGAGGGCGTGGCCCCCACCAAGAACCGCACCGTGTTCACCATCGCGGTGCCCACCACCGCCGGCACCGCCGCCGAGGCCACCATCAACTACGTCATCACCGACGTGGAGCGCAAGCGGAAGTTCGTCTGCGTGGATACCAACGACATCCCCGACATCGCCATCGTAGACCCGGACATGATGGCCACCATGCCCAAGGGCCTCACCGCCTCCACCGGCATGGACGCCCTCACCCACGCCATCGAGGGCTACACCACCAAGGCCGCCTGGGAGCTGGCCGACTGCCTGAACCTGGAGGCCATCCGGCTCATCGCCAAGAGCCTGCGGGGCGCGGTGGACAACGACCCCGATGGACGGGAGGGCATGGCCCTGGGCCAGTTCGTCACCGGCATGGCCTTCTCCAATGTGGGTCTGGGCATCGCCCACTCCATGGCCCACACCCTGGGCGCGGTGTATGACACGCCCCACGGCGTGGCCTGCGCCATGATGCTGCCCATCGTGATGGAGTTCAACCAGGAGTACACCGGCGAGAAGTTCAAGCACATCGCCGAGGCCATGGGGGTGGACACCGCCGGCATGGACCAGCCCACCTACCGCCGGGCGGCCATCGACGCGGTGCGCCGGCTGTCCCAGGACGTGGGCATCCCCACCAAGCTGCCCGCCATGAAGGAGGAGGACCTGGACTTCCTGGCCCAGTCTGCCGCCGCCGACGCCTGTGCCCCCGGCAATCCCAGAGAGGCCACCATCGACGACTTCAAGACCCTCTTCCGCCAGCTGATGTGAGATAGGAGAAAGCAGAAATGAAGGATATCCTGACCGCTCCTTTTGTGGAGGAGATGAAGGCCACCACGGCCAATATGTACCGCCTGGGCTGGGACGAGCGCAACGGCGGCAACATCAGCTACCTGCTGAGCGAGGACGAGGTGGCCGAGTACCTGGACACCACCAGGGTCCTCCGCACCATCCCCACCGGATTTGATGCCAAGCCCCTCATCGGCAAGTACTTCATCGTCACCGGCACGGGCAAGTACTTCAAGAACGTGGAGCGCGACCCGGAGACCAATCTGGGTATCATCCGCATCGCCGCCGACGGAACCACCGCCGAGCTGCTGTGGGGCTACAAGGACGGCGGCAAGTTCACCTCCGAGCTGCCCGCCCACCTGATGAGCCACATGGCCCGGCTGAAGGTGGACCCGGAAAACCGGGTGGTGATGCACTCCCACCCCACCTACACTCTGGCCATGAACTACGTCCACGGGCTGGACGAGAAGAAGTTCACCCACACCCTGTGGGAGATGTGTACCGAGTGCATCGTGGTCTTCCCCGACGGGGTGGGGGTGCTGCCCTGGATGCTCTGCGGCACCAACTCCATCGGCGAGGCCACGGCCAAGAAGATGGAGGAGTTCCGGCTGGTCATCTGGGGGATGCACGGCATCTACGGCGCGGGCAAGACTTTGGACGAGACCTTCGGCCTCATTGAGACCGTGGAGAAGGCGGCCCAGATCTACATGCTCACCGCCCACCTGCCCCGGAAGAACACCATCCAGGACAGCCAGATGCAGGAGCTGGCCGAGTTCTTCGGGGTCAACTACCGCAAGGACTTTCTAGATCTGTAAGGCGCGCCGGCGGGCGTCCCGGACTGAAACGGTCCCGGGTTCCTTTTTGGCCAAAAGTGTGCTATGATAA
>DVHW01000212.1 GCA_018711785.1 Candidatus Galloscillospira excrementavium | reverse complement strand
CCCTCGATTTTACCCAGGAGGTCCCCCGGCTTAGGCCGGGGGACCTCTTTTTTACGCCGGAAAGCCGCCTTTTCCGGCAAAATACCCCGCTTTTTGCCAAGAGAAGGGAAAAGACGGTTGCGCAAGCGGGGGAACCGCCTTATAATGGAAGCAACGACAAGGAGGTGCGCGCCGTGTCCACTCTGCTCATCCAGAACGCACGCTACATTGTCTCCTGCGACAGGGACGACCGCCTCTACGAGCGGGCCAACCTGTTCATCCGGGACCATGCCATCGAGTACATCGGCCCGGAGTACCGCCAGGCCGACCAGGTCATCGACGCGTCCCGGATGGCGGCCTATCCGGGGCTCATCAACACCCACCACCACCTCTATCAGATCTTCTCCCGCAACCTGCCCGAGGTGCAGCGCATGGAGCTCTTCCCCTGGCTGGTCACCCTCTACGAGGTGTGGAAGAACCTGGACGAGGAGGTGGTGGCGCGCTCGGCCATGGTGGGCATGGCCGAGATGCTCAAGACCGGCTGCACCACCTGCTTTGACCACCACTACGTCTTTCCGGCCCGGGCGGGGGACCTGATCGCCGCCCAGTTCCGCGCGGCCGACGCCTTGGGGATGCGCTTCCACGCCTCCCGGGGGTCCATGGACCTGTCCAAAAAGGACGGCGGCCTGCCGCCCGACAGCGTGGTGCAGACCATCGACGAGATCTTGGCCGACTCGGAGCGCATCGTCAAGGTCTGGCACGACGACGCCCCCTACGCCATGCACCAGGTGGCCCTGGCCCCCTGCTCCCCCTTCTCGGTGACCGGGGACCTGCTGCGGGAGAGCGCCGCCCTGGCCCGGCAGCTGGGGGTGCGGCTCCACACCCACGTGGCCGAGACCCGGGACGAGGAGCAGTTCACCCTGGAGAAATACGGCATGCGGCCCCTGGAGTACATGGAGTCCCTGGGCTGGGTGGGAGAGGACGTGTGGTACGCCCACGGCATCCACTTCAACGACGGGGAGCTGCGCCGCCTGGCAGAAACGGGCACCGGCGTGGCCCACTGCCCCAGCTCCAACATGAAGCTCGCCTCCGGCGTGTGCCGGGTCAGCGAGATGCTCCGGCTGGGGGTGCCGGTGGGCCTGGCGCTGGACGGCTCGGCCTCCAACGACGGGAACAACCTCCTGGCCGAGCTGCGCACCGCCTACCTGCTCCAGCGGCTCGCCTACAGCCAGGAGGCCCCCACGGGCTACGACCTCTTAAAAATGGCCACCCGGGGCTCGGCCCGGCTGCTGGGCCGGGAGGACATCGGCTGCCTGGCCCCGGGCATGGCGGCCGACCTGTTTCTGCTGGACCTGGAGCGGGTGGAGCTGGCGGGAGCCCAGTTCGACCCCATGAATCTGCTGGCCACGGTGGGCTACCACGGCGCGGTGGACTACACCATCGTCCACGGCCGGGCGGTGGTCCAGCGGGGGGAGCTGGTCACCGCCGACGAGGAGGAGATCGTGGCCAGGGCACGGGAAACGATGCGCCGCTATCTGGGGCGCTGAGAAAGGCATAAATTTACGGATAGGCGGGGCCTGTCCGTAAATTTTTTGTAAAAAAGAGCACTTGTAAAATTTCGCGCGGGTGGTACAATGGGGCCCTGCGAACATGAATCTGTGAGGGAAAGCAGGGACCGGCTTGGAGACAGAGTTGGAGTTCACTAGGACAGAGGACAGGCCGCTTTTTACCGGCAGCATGCTCCGGCGGCTCATCATTCCGCTGGTCATCGAGCAGTTTCTGCTGATGACCGTGGGCATGGCGGACACGGTGATGGTGACCACCGTGGGGGAGTCGGCGGTGTCCGGCGTGTCCCTGGTGGACAACATCAACACCCTCCTGCTCCAGATCTTCGCCGCGCTGTCCACCGGCGGCGCGGTCATCGTGTCCCAGTACCTGGGCCGCCGGGACCAGGAAAATGCCAAAAAAGCGGCCAAGCAGCTGCTGTATGTGGCGGCGGTGGTGTCCACGGTCCTGATGGTGCTGGCCCTGGTGTTCCGGGAGCACCTGCTGCGGCTGCTCTTCGGGCAGATCAGCGACGAGGTGATGGCCAGCGCCCTGGAGTACTTCCTCTCCACCGCCCTGGCCTACCCTTTCATGGCCATCTACAACGCCGGCGCGGCCCTGTTCCGCTCTATGGGAAACAGCCGGGTGTCCATGTTCAACTCGGCCATTGTCAACGTGGTCAACATCACGGTCAACGCCATCCTCATCTACGGCTTCGATATGGGGGCCCTGGGGGCGGGCATCGGAACCCTGGTCTCCCGCATCGTGGCGGCGGTGATCATCCTCTACCTGCTCCAGCGGCACGACTGCCTGCTGCGGCTGGAGCGCCTCTTCCGCCCGGAGTTCCAGGGGTCCATGGTCCGGCGCATCCTCACCATCGGCATCCCCACCGGCCTGGAGAACGGCCTGTTCCAGATCGGCAAGCTCATCGTCCTGGGGCTCATCACCTCCTTCGACGTGGGGGTGGACCTGGCGGTGACAGGCTCGGCGGTGGCGGCCAACGCCATCGCCAACAGCATCGCCGGGGTGGTCAACGTGCCCGGCCAGGCCATGGGCCTGGCCCTGGTGACGGTGGTGGGCCAGTGCATGGGGGCCCGGCAGCCGGAGCAGGCGGTGGCCTACACCAAAAAGCTGGTGGGGATCACCTATCTGTGCATGGGGGTGCTCAACGCGGCCCTCTTCTTCCTGGCCGGGCCGCTGGCCGCCCTGTTCAACCTGGCGCCTGCCTCCCGGGTGCTGGCGGTGGAGGTGCTGCAGTGGTGCGCCGTCTTTACCGGCATCTTCTGGCCCCTGTCCTTCACCCTGCCCAACGCCCTCCGGGCGGCGGGGGACGCGCGGTTTACCATGGCGGTGTCCATGGCCTCCATGTTCCTGTTCCGGGTGTGCCTGAGCTATGTACTGGGGGCAGACACCCTCTTCGGCGTGCCCATGCTGGGGCTCCACCTGCTG
>DVHW01000211.1 GCA_018711785.1 Candidatus Galloscillospira excrementavium | reverse complement strand
ATTTCGGCGCAAAGACAATGTGATATTGACATCTCCAACTTGTATGCTCTAAACTACTTATGTCTTTATCTTTCACGATGAAGGCCTCCCTGTTATCGTAGTTGTGTGGTCGGCAAACCACTTCTACATTATCAGGGAGTTTTTTGCTTTTCTACTTTTCTCCTCGCTATAAGCTATTTTTTACCCCCGGCATAGCCGGGGGTTGACTTTGGTACCACCAAAACAAAACACCGGGAGAGGCCTAGCCTCTCCCGGTGTTTCAATAGTTTTACGCCCGTTTGTGAGCTTTCCACAGCTTTCCGCCCCAGTCGGCGAGCGCCAGCGCCCCCTTTGCCCCCAGCACCACCAGGGGGATGAGCAGGGAGTAGTGGTACCGCCCGGCCACCTCCACCAGCATGTGGGCCAGGGTCAGGCCCACGAAGTAGACCATCACCAGGAACAGGGCGGAGCGGTCTTTTCGCCGGAAGGCGTCCACCACCCCCGCGGCGGCCAGAATCAGGGTGATATAGTAAAACCCGTTGCACAGGAGGAAGAACAGCCCGGTGTGCCGCAGGACGCTCTGGGCGTACATCACGCAGGAGTCGTCCCGGCACAGGAAGGTGTACACCTTGTCCAGCATCAGGCGGACAAAGTCGATCTCCCCGGAGGTGATGCGCTCCACGGCGGCCTGGAGCATCTGCTCCTGGGCATAGGAGGCGGTGGCCCCCTCCTCTCCGCTGAAGGAGTAGAGCAGGTCGCTGTCCGCCTGGTTCCAGGTGCCGCCGGAGTCCTGGTTGAAGCCCACCATGATGTTATACCCCGGCACCGAGGAGGGCTCCTCCCCGATGCGGTAGGCCAGATAGGCGTTGCCCGCCTGCCCCACCGCCACATAGCACACCAGCACCCCGGCCAGGAAGAGCAGGGCGCTGCGGCGGAACTTTTTCTCCCGCCAGCCGTCCAAACGGACGAGCGCCAGCCACAGCACCAGGCCGATGATCAAGATGGCTGCCACCGGCCGGCACAGGTTCACCAGGGCCAGCAGGGCCCCGGCCCCCAGGCCCAGCAGGGCCGTGGGCAGGGGAGCGGCGGTCTCCGAGCGCTGGTCAAAGACGGCGAAGAGGAGCAGCACCGCCAGGAGAAGAGTGGTGTAGAGGGGCTCGGACAGGGCAAACATATTGTAGATGATCTGGGAGGGGAACACGATCCACAGCCCGCAGGCCACTACCGCCGTCTTGAGTCCGCCCAGCCGCCGGCACAGGAAGAAGAGCAGGGCGCAGGAGAGGGTGGAGAGGACCACATTGGTGATGGGCGCCACCAGATAGGAGGTGCCGAACACCTTCATCACCAGGCTGAGGAAGAAGGAGTAGCCAAAGATGTGGGGAAAGAGGGCCAGATACCGGCTGCCGCCCAGGGTCTCCTGCTGGGAGAAGGCCACGGCGTGGTCGTAAAAGACCTGGTAGTCCCCCTGAGGGTCGATGCGCACCAGCAGCACCCAGGCCAGCTTGAGGACAAAGCACAGCGCCAGGAGGATGGCGAGGCTCCGCTTCCACCCCAGCCTTTCCCCCACGCCCCCCAGGAAGGAGAGCAGGGGCACCCCGGCCAGCAGGCCCACCACGCACAGCAGGGCCACCAGGGCCGTGTGGGGCCCCCGGAAGACATACAGCCCCAGCACCAGCAGGGTGATGGCGAGATAGACGGCATAGCCGCACCGGCTGAAAAAGCCGGCGGGGCGGGTCAGGTCAAGGGCGGTGGACAAGGGAACTCCTCCTTTGTGCCCGGCGGACAGGCCGGGACGTTGCGCACGGAGATTATACCATCGCGCCCCGGGCCTGTCAAACAGGGGGCGAAGGGCCGGCATTTCTCTCCTTGCTACTTTTCCCCAACTATATTATAATAAAGGGCAACATCCCAACACGCCCAGGGCCCCGCGCCGGGCGATTCTCCACAGTCGGAGGCATGGAAAAAGATGAACGAGATTCTCTATATTGTCGTCCCCTGCTACAACGAGGAGGAGGTCCTCCCCGAGACCTCCAAACGGCTCAAGGCCAAGCTGGAGGGGCTGATGGCGTCGGGCAAGATCTCCCGGCAGAGCAAGGTGCTCTTCGTCAACGACGGCTCTAAGGACCGCACCTGGGAGCTCATCCGGGGGCTCCATGAGAGCGACCCCATCTTCTCCGGGGTGAACCTCTCCCGCAACCGGGGCCACCAGAATGCCCTGCTGGCCGGACTTATGACCGCCAAGGACCGCTGCGACATGGCCATCTCCATGGACGCCGACCTCCAGGACGACGTGGACGCGGTGGACGCCATGGTGGACAAGTTCCATGCCGGCTGCGAGATCGTCTACGGCGTCCGCTCGGCCCGGAAGAAGGACACCTTCTTCAAACGCTTCACCGCCGAGGGCTTCTACCGGGTCATGAACTTCCTGGGGGCGGAGACCGTGTTCAACCACGCCGACTACCGCCTCATGTCCCGCCGGGCCCTGGAGGGCCTGAGCCAGTTCAAGGAGGTCAACCTGTTCCTCCGGGGCATTGTGCCCATGATCGGCTACAACACCGGCACTGTGGAGTACGAGCGGGGGGAGCGGTTCGCCGGAGAGAGCAAGTACCCCCTGAAGAAGATGCTCTCCTTCGCCATGGAGGGCATCACCAGCCTGTCCACCAAGCCCATCCGGTACATCACCGGCCTGGGCTTCCTGGTGTTCCTGGTGTCCATCATCATGCTGATTTACAGCAT
>DVHW01000210.1 GCA_018711785.1 Candidatus Galloscillospira excrementavium | reverse complement strand
AGAACCCCACCGTGGCGGGGCTGGACCCTAAGCCGGAGTATGTCCCGGAGCACATCCGAAAGGCTTCTTACGAAAAATTCGGCGAGACCCTGAAGGGGGCGGCCGACGCCATCTGGGAGTTCAACAAGGGCCTCATCGACGCGCTGTGCGAGGTGGTCCCCGCCGTGAAGCCCCAGGCGGCCTACTATGAGCGCCTGGGCTGGCCCGGCCTGTCCATGCTGGAAAAGACCATCCGTTACGCCAGGGAGAAGGGCCTCTACGTCATCGCTGACGTGAAGCGGGGGGATATCGGCTCCACCGCCCAGGCCTATGCCGACGGCTGGCTGGGCACCACCAGGGTGGGGGAGCAGGAGCTGCCGGTCTTTGACGCCGACTGCGCCACCGTCAACGGCTACATGGGCTCCGACGCCATCAACCCCTTCCTGGAGGTGTGCAGGGCCCGGGACAAGGCCATCTTCGTGCTGGTCAAGACCTCCAACCCCAGCTCCGGAGAGCTCCAGGACATGGTGGCCGGGGACCGGGTGGTCTACAAGGTCATGGGCGACCTGACCGAGCGGCTGGGCCGGGGCACCGAGGGCAAGTACGGCTACACCTGCGCCGGGGCCGTGGTGGGGGCCACCTACCCCTCCGACCTGCGGGAGCTGCGCCGCCGGCTGGAAAAGACCTTCTTCCTGGTGCCGGGCTACGGCGCCCAGGGGGGCACCGCCGAGGACGTGCAGTACGCCTTCGACCGCATGGGCCACGGGGCCGTCATCAACGCCTCCCGCAGCATCATGTGCGCCTGGCAGAAGACGGGGAAGGACGGCATGGACTACCAGGAGGCGGCCTACCAGGCCGCGGTGGCCATGCGGGACGACATCAAGCAGTACGTCACCATCGTGTGATTGGTAAGGAGAGAGGGAAATGCCCGTACAAGAGATCTGCACCGTGGTGGGGATGGCCCCCCTCAACCCCACCACTTACTGGATGACCCTGGAGGTGGGGGAGATGGTGTCCAAGGAGGGCCTGCGGGCCGGACAGTTCCTCCACATCGCCTGCGGCCACTCCCGGCTGCTGCGCCGGCCCATCTCGGTGGCCCTCACCATGGCCGAAGCGCCCTACGACACCGCTGCCCTGGTTTTCGAGGTCAAGGGCTCGGGCACCGAGTGGCTCTCCCGCCGGCAGGTGGGGGACAAGGTAGACGTGCTGGGTCCCCTGGGCAACGGCTTCTCGGTAGAGGAGGACGGCCGCTACCTGCTGGTGGGGGGCGGCATCGGCACGCCCCCCCTGCTGGGGTACGCCGGTGCCTTCGGGGAGCGGAGCACCGCCGTGCTGGGCTTCCGGTCGGCGGACCGGGTCATCCTGGCGGACCGGTTCGGCGAGAGCTGTAAAGAGGTTTTCCTTTGCACAGATGACGGCAGCGCCGGCCGCCACGGCTTTGTGGACGCCCAGGTGCGGGACATCCTCAGCAAGGATAGAGACTTTACGGCGGTTCTCACCTGTGGCCCCAAGCCCATGCTGAGAAATGTGGCCCGGGCGGCGGCCGAGTTCGGCGTGCCTTGCCAGGTCTCCATGGAGGAGCGGATGGCCTGCGGCGTGGGGGCCTGTCTGGGCTGCGCCGTGCAGATGCGGGACGGCACGATGAAGCACGTGTGCAAGGACGGGCCGGTCTTTGCGGCGGAGGATGTGGACTGGGATGCCTGAGCGGGAGAAATTCTTCTATTACCCCAAGGCGAAGAACTACGCCGGGTGCGGCGAGGAGCCGGTGAAGGCGCCCGGCGCCGTCACCGTCCGCCCGGAGAAGCGGGAGTTCACCGTGGACCAGACCGTTACCCTGGCGGGGATGACCATGAAAAACCCCATCGTCATGGCCTCGGGCACCTTCGGCTTCGGGGAGGAGTACGGGCAGTTCTTCGATTTGAGCGAGCTGGGGGGCATCTGCGTCAAGGGCCTCACCCCCACACGGCGGGAGGGCAACCCGCCCCCCCGCATCGCCGAGACCCCCATGGGGATGCTCAACTCGGTGGGCCTCCAGAACCCGGGGGTGGACGCCTTTCTGGCCCATGAGCTGCCCCGGCTGAAGGGGGCGGGCACCCGCATCATCGCCAATATCTCGGGCAACACCCCGGAGGAGTACGGGGAGATGTGCGAGAAGCTCTCGGCGGCGGGGGTGGACATGATCGAGGTCAACATCTCCTGCCCCAACGTGAAGGCGGGGGGACTGGCCTACGGCACCCGGCCCGACCTGGCCGCCGAGGTCACCGCCGTGGCCAAGCGCCACGCCACTGTGCCCGTGATGGTCAAGCTCTCCCCCAATGTCACCGACGTTACCGAGATCGCCCGGGCGGTGGAGGGGGCGGGGGCCGACGCCATCAGCCTCATCAACACCATCCGGGGCATGCGCATCGACGTGAACACCCGCCGGCCCATCCTGCGGATGAACACCGGCGGCCTCTCCGGCCCGGCGGTGTTCCCGGTGGCGGTGCGGATGGTGTGGGAGGTGGCGAACGCCGTCAAGGTGCCCGTGCTGGGCATGGGCGGCGTGTCCACCGGCGCCGACGCCGCCGAGATGATGCTGGCCGGGGCCACGGCGGTCTCGGTGGGGGCGGCGGTGTTCCGGGACCCCTACGCCCCCATCCGGGTGCGGGACGGCCTGGCCGAGCTCGCCCAGCGCCAGGGCCTTTCCAGGGTCAGCGAGCTGACCGGGGCCGTCCGGCCCTGGTGAGGAGGATGGAGCATGGACGGCAGTTATTTTGTCAGCCTGTCCCTGGATGACTGCGCGGAGCGGGTGAGCGCCGCGGTCTTCGACAGCGTCACCGGGGAGCAGATCGATTACTACGAGGTCGCCCACCCCGCCGGCGGGCGCTGTCTGGTGCTGGTGTTTGAGAAGCACTACTACCGGGCGTCCAACCGGCTCACCCTCACCGTGACCCTGGACGACTTTACCGGGCGGACCCGCGTCCACGCGATCAGCGGCGGCGGGGGAGAGGGACTGTTCCGCTTTGACTGGGGCGCGGCGGAGACCTTTGAGGGCGTGGTCCAGGACGCCTTGAGCGGATACCGGCTGTAAGGGAAAGAGAGACGAAGGAAACCATGGCAAAGACGACCATTTATCTGATCCGCCACGCGGAGGCGGAGGGCAACCTCTACCGCCGGGTCCACGGCTGGTACAACAGCCTCATCACCGACAACGGCTACCGGCAGATCGCTGCCCTGGAGCACCGGTTCCAGGACATCCACATAGATGCGGTCTACTCCAGCGACCTGTTCCGCACCATGACCACCGCCCGGGCCGTCTACGCCCCCAAGGGGCTGGAGCTGCACACCGAACCGGGCCTGCGGGAGGTCCACATGGGATTGTGGGAGGACCGGCCCTGGGGGGAGGTGGCCCGCACGGACGGAGCGCGCCTGGCCCTCTTCAACGCCACCGACGACGCCTGGCAGGCTCCGGAGGGGGAGAGCTACGCCCAGGTGAGGCGGCGGGTGGGGGATAGCATCCTCCGCCTGGCGGCGGCCCATCCGGGGCAGACCATCGCCCTGGTGTCCCACGGCACCGCCATCCGCACCGCCCTCTCCCGTTTTCAGGGCCTGGACCAGGAGGCGCGCCGCCGGGCGGGCCACAGCGACAACACCGCCGTGTCCTGTCTGGAGGTGGAGGGGGGAGCAGTGACGGTCCTCTTTGAGAACGACAACTCCCACCTGCCCGAGGAGATCTCCACCCTGGCCCGCCAGCGGTGGTGGAAGGCCCGGGAGGGGGGCGTGGCCGACGCCAATCTCTGGTTCCAGCCCCTGGACATGGAGCGAAACTGCGGCGTGTACCTGGAGGCCCGGCGGGAGGCCTGGGTGAACATCCACGGGCCCGACCTCCCCTTTGACCGCGAGGGCTTCCTTCAGCAGGCCATGGTGCGCTGGCGGCGGGACCGCCGGGCGGTGACCTGCGCCATGCTGGGCGACGAGCTGGCCGGGATGCTGGAGTTGGACGTGGACGCGGGAGCGGAGGAGAAGGTGGGGTACATCCCCTTTGTGTACATGACCCCCCAATACCGCAGGCAGGGCCTGGGGGTGCAGCTGCTGGGGGAGGCCATCTCGGTCTACCGCCCCCTGGGCCGCACGAAACTGCGCCTGCGGTGCGCACCCGACAACGGCGTGGCCCAGCGGTTCTACGCCCGGTACGGTTTCCGGAAGGTGGGTCAGGCCCAGGGGGCCCGGGTGCCCCTGGATCTGCTGGAAAAATACATCGGATACTAACCTCGGACAAGCGGCAGAGCCGCTTGCCCGAGAGAGCTGCGGCCCGCCGCAGCGCACGCCCGGGTTTGCGTAAGAGACCCGGGCGCACGTTTGCGGGCCGAGAAGTGTTTTTCGCGATGCGCACAAGGTGAATTGCCCCGAGAGGGGCAAGAGAAGGCCCTCTGGAGGGTGTCGTCGGGAAAAACGGGCCTTGCATTTTTTCGCGGCGTGCGCGCCGCGAATTCTATGAGATTTTGGGGGCCTGCCTGTCGGCCGGCAGGGCCTCTTGAGAGGTGCAGCCATGAACAGAGAATTTCTCCCTGTCTCCCGGGCAGACCTGGCCCGGCGGGGGTGGGACAGCTATGACTTCCTGGTCATCACCGGGGACGCCTACGTGGACCACCCCAGCTTCGGCCCGGCCATCATCTCCCGCCTGCTGGAGCGGGAGGGCTACCGGGTGGCCATCCTGGCCCAGCCGGACTGGCGGGACCCGGCTGCCTTCACCGCCCTGGGCCGGCCCCGGCTGGGGGTGATGCTGTCGGCGGGGAACCTGGACTCCATGGTGGCCCACTACACCGTGGCCAAGCGCCGCCGGAGCAAGGACGCCTATTCCCCGGGAAACCGGATGGGCCTGCGGCCCGACCGGGCGTCCATCGTGTACAGCAACTGCGTCCGCCGGGTCTTTGGGGACATCCCCCTGATTATTGGCGGGCTGGAGGCCAGCCTGCGCCGCTTTGCCCACTACGACTACTGGGAGGACAGGGTGCGCCGCAGCGTCCTGCTGGACGCCCAGGCCGACCTGCTGGTCTACGGCATGGGGGAGCGGGCCACGGTGGAGATCGCCTCTCGCCTCGCCTCGGGCACGCCGGTGGGGGAGATCACCGACGTGCGGGGCACCGCCTTTGTGGGGGACAACCCGGGCGCGTGCACCTACCCCATGGTGGAGGTGGCCTCCTTTGAGCGGGTGGCGGCGGACAAGCGCTCCTACGCCGAGGCCAACATGACCGAGTACCGGGAGCACGACCCCGTCGTGGGCCGGGCCATCCTCCAGCGCCACGGGGAGAAGCTCCTCATCGTCAACCCGCCGGCCATGCCCCTGACCACGGCGGAGCTGGACGCGGTGGCCGAGCTGCCCTACGTCCGGGAGCCCCACCCCATGTACGACGAGATGGGGGGCGTGCCCGCCATCGAGGAGGTGCGCTTCTCGGTGGCCCACAACCGGGGGTGCTTCGGGGCCTGCAACTTCTGCTCCCTGGCCTTCCACCAGGGGCGCATCATCAGCAGCCGCAGCCACGAGAGCGTCATCCGGGAGGTCACCGAGCTGACCCGTCACCCCGGCTTCAAGGGGTACATCCACGACGTGGGCGGGCCCACCGCCAACTTCCGCCGCCCAGCCTGCCAGAAGCAGCTCAAGGCGGGGCTGTGCAAGAACCGGGCCTGCCTGGCCCCGGAGGCCTGCCCCAACCTGGACGCCGACCACACCGACTACCTCCAGCTCCTGCGCAAGCTGCGGGCTATCCCGGGGGTGAAGAAGGTCTTTATCCGCTCGGGCATCCGGTACGATTACATGATGAAGGACAAGAGCGGCGAGTTCTGCGCCGAGCTGGTAAAGCACCATGTCTCCGGCCAGCTGAAGGTGGCGCCGGAGCACTGCGTCAACTCGGTGCTGGACTATATGGGCAAGCCCCACATCGAGGTCTATGAGAAGTTCCGGCGCAAATATGAGAGCCTCAACCGCAAGTACGGCAAGGAGCAGTACCTGGTGCCCTATCTCATGTCCTCCCACCCGGGCTGCACCCTCCAGGACGCGGTGAAGCTGGCCGAGTGGCTCAACGCCACCGGCCGCCAGCCCGAGCAGGTACAGGACTTCTACCCCACGCCGGGAACCCTGTCCACCTGCATGTACCACACCGGCATCGATCCCAGGACCATGGAGCCGGTGTTTGTCCCCACCAGCCCCCACGACAAGGCCATGCAGCGGGCCCTGATGCAGTGGAAGCGGCCGGAGAAGCGCCCCCTGGTGCTGGAGGCCCTGCGGCTGGCCCACCGGGAGGACCTGATCGGCTACGGGAAGCACTGCCTGGTGCGGCCCGGCGCTCCCCGGAGCGGCCAGGGGGAGGACCGGGGGAGCAAGGCCGCCTCCCGGAAGGGAGAGCGGCCCGCCCGGACCGGCGGGAGGCCCTCCGCCGGGCGGGAGGGGCCCCGGCGGAAGGAGGCGGAGCCCTCGTCCCGGGCCAAGCGGAAGGCGGGCTGGGCGGTGGCCAAGCCCAAGAAGAACGCCCGGCCGAAGAAAAAGAAATGACAGCGGGGCCCGGACAGATGTCCGGGCCCCGCGGCTGCATTACAAGATTTACTTGCCGACGATCTCGGCGGTATCCATGGCGATCATGAGCTCCTCATCGGTGGGGATAAGGAGGACCTTCACCTTGGAGTCGGGGGCGGAGATGACGGCCTCTTTGCCCCGCTGGTTGTTGGCGGCCTCGTCCATCTTCACGCC
>DVHW01000209.1 GCA_018711785.1 Candidatus Galloscillospira excrementavium | reverse complement strand
GCCATCTTGGGGTTCCAGCGGCGGGTCTGGTGACCGAAGTGGACGCCCGCCTCCAGAAGCTGCTTCATTGATACGACTGCCATAGTAAAATTCCTCCTTTATAGTTATTACCTCCACCAGTTCATCCGGAGCACGCCAGCCCATGGGGCACAAGGCGCTCCGTCCCGACGGTGTGCGTAATACCGTGCTTTTGCACAGCTAGAGTATTGTAGCACGGCCAAAGCTGGAATGCAAGTATTTTTTTCCGTTTCCGCGGGATTTTTCACCCCTTTTGACTCTTTTTTACCCGGCTCTACTCCTCCGGGAGGGTACGGCTCCCCCGCCGGCGGCCCAGACTGCGCCCGCCGGCGCCCTCCTCCCGCTCCACCAGGATGATGTCCTCTCCAAACCGCCGGACGGTCTCCCAGGGGAACACCTGGTCCTCCTCCCGGCCCAGCAGGCCGAACAGCCGCAGCCGGCCCGGCACCACCAGGGCGCGGATGCGCCCGCTCTCCAGGTCCAGCTCCACATCTCCCACGTATCCGAACCGCCGCCCGTCCGCCACATTGATGATCTCCTTGCAGCGCAGGTCGGCCACTCTGGCCTCCATTTCAACTCCCCCATTCCCATCGGACGATTTTTGTTGTATAATAGCCGGAACAGGGCGCGCCTGTTCCCCTCTTTCAATCTATGTCCGCGCTCCTTGTCCCTATGAAAGGTGGTCTTGCTCCCCGTGGTAACTCCCACAGCTCCCCGCAAGCGGCGGCGCCTGCGGTACCTCTGGATCCCGGCGGCCGTGCTGCTGGCGGTGTTCCTGCTCAACCTATTCCTTCAAAACGTCTGGGCCCACCGGCAGGAGCGGTTCTTCCCCGACTATGACCCGGTGGACCTCTCCCCCCTGTGGGAGCAGGAGAGCCTCTCCTCGTCGGACTACGATCTCATTCTGACCCAGACCGGCCTGGCCAGGCCGGCGGTGGATGCCCTCCTGTCCCTCGGCCAGGAGGGCATCGCCCAGATCGAGGAGACCCAGGACCGCTTCTTCACCCCGCAGGAGGAGGAGTGTATGACCCTCATCGGCGGCCGCTTCACCTGTGAGGACCACCTGGTGGACGGGGAGGGCAACCGGGCCTTCAGCGTACCCCTGGCCCCCCTGGAGAAGGGGGACATTATCGTCACCTTCTCCACCCACACCTTCGGCTGGCGCCACGGTCACGCCGGCCTGGTGGTGCAGGACGGTGAGGAGCCCATCACCCTGGAGGCGGTGATGATGTTCAGTGACAGCTCCCAAAGCTATGCCTGGCACTGGGAGACCTACTCCAACTTTATGGTGCTGCGGGTCAGGGACGCCGACGAGCAGACCCGCCAGGCCGTGGCCGAGTTTGCCTTGGAGCACCTGGACCAGATCCCCTACCGCCTGACCAGCGGCATTTTCGGCCCCAAGGCGCCGGAAGCGGAGAGCGATCTGGGCGCCCAGTGCGCCTACCTCCCCTGGTACGCCTGGCAGGCCTTCGGCTATGACCTGGACTCCGACGGCGGGAAGATCGTCACCGTGCTGGACCTGGCCCAGAGCCCCCTGGTGGAGGTGGTCCAGGTCTACGGCATCGACCCGTCCCTCTTTGCCGCCTCGGACTGACATTCTATCCAAAACAGGCCCGGAGAACTCAGGGTTCTCCGGGCCTGTTTTTTGTACGCTCACCCGCCGGACCTGAAATTGCAATCGAAAATGGTCTGGCGATAAAAAATTTACCGCCTTCCCCCGCCGTATGAAGCCCCCGTCCTGGGAAATACTGTGTCTCGTACAAGGACAAAGGGGGGCTTCCCATGCAGGGCAAGGTAGAGATCTGCGGCGTCAACACCTCCAAGCTGAAGGTGCTCAAGAGCGAGGAGACCATGGAGCTGCTGCGCCGCGCCAAGCAGGGCGACCGGGACGCCCGGGAGCAGCTCATCGCCGGCAACCTCCGCCTGGTGCTCTCCGTCATCCAGAAGTTCACGGGCCGGGGCGAGAATCTGGACGACCTGTTCCAGGTGGGGTGCATCGGCCTCATCAAGGCCATCGACAACTTCAACACCGACCTGGACGTGCGCTTTTCCACCTACGGCGTGCCCATGATCATCGGCGAGATCCGCCGGTATCTCCGGGACAACAGCTCCATGCGGGTATCCCGGTCCATGCGGGACACCGCCTACAAGGTCCTCCAGGCCAAGGAGAAGTTTCTCGCCGAGCACCAGCGGGACCCCAGCATCGAGGAGATCGCCCGGCAGCTGGGCATCAAGCGGGAGGACGTGGTCTTTGCCCTGGATGCCATCTCCGACCCGGTCTCCCTCTACGAGCCGGTGTACTCCGACGGCGGGGACACTATCTGCGTCATGGACCAGGTCAAGGACAGCCGGAACACCGACGAGAGCTGGCTGGAGCAGATCGCCCTGAAGGAGGCCATCGCCCGGCTCTCCGAGCGGGAGCGGCACATCCTGAACCTCCGCTTCTTTGAGGGCAAGACCCAGATGGAGGTCTCCGCCGAGGTGGGCATCTCCCAGGCCCAGGTGTCCCGGCTGGAGAAGAACGCCATCAACCAGATCAAAAAGAACCTCTAAAGCGCCGGCGGCCGGACGGCAAAAAATGTTTCCGCTGCCCCTTGCAATTCCTAGCAAAATAGTATAGTATAGGGGCATACCCAGCAAATACACGCGCTCAGGAGGTTTTTACCATGATCAACATTCAAAAGGCCGCCATGATCGGCTGCGGCTTTGTGGGCTCCAGCTCCGCCTTCAGCCTGATGCACAGCGGCATTTTTTCCGAGCTGGTCCTCATTGACGCCGACCAGGCCCGGGCCGAGGGGGAGGCCATGGACCTCTCCCACGGGCTCCCCTTCTCCCGCCCCATGAAGATCTACGCCGGGAGCTACGCCGATCTGCGGGACTGCGGACTCATCATCATCACCGCCGGGGCGGGCCAGAAGCCGGGCGAGACCCGGCTGGACCTGGTCCACAAGAATGTGGCCATCTTCAAGAGCATCATCCCCCAGATCACCGCCTATAACCAGGAGGCGGTCCTCCTCATTGTCTCCAACCCGGTGGACATTCTGACCCAGGTGGCCATCAAGCTCTCCCACTTCCCGGCGGGCCGGGTGCTGGGCTCCGGCACCGTGCTGGACACCGCCCGGCTCAAGTACCTTCTGGGCGAGCACCTGCGGGTGGACAGCCGCAGCGTCCACGCCTTCATCATCGGCGAGCACGGGGACAGCGAACTGGCGGTGTGGAGCGGAGCCACGGTCTCCGGCGTGCCCCTGGACCACTTCTGCGAACTGCGGGGCCACTACGACCACGAGGCGGCCGACCACCGGCTGTACAGCGAGGTCCGGGACAGCGCCTATGAGATCATCAGCCGCAAGGGGGCCACCTATTACGGCGTGGCCATGACGGTCAACCGCATCGCCACCTGCATCGCCCGGGACGAGCACTCGGTGCTGCCGGTCTCCACCCTGCTGACCGGGCAGTACGGCATCGAGGGCCTGTGCCTGAGCATCCCCGCCGTGGTGGGCCGGGGCGGGGTGGAGACCGTGCTGGACATCCCCCTCTCCGACGAGGAGCACGCCGCCCTGGTCCGCTCCGCCGACACCCTGCGGGAGGTCCTGGACGGACTGGACCTGTAAAGGCAATTCCCCTTTCATCAGAGCAGCCGAAGGATCTCCTTCTTCAGCCGGGAGATGATGCGCTTCTCCAGCCGGGAGATGTAGGACTGGGAGATGCCCAGCAGGTCGGCCACCTCCTTCTGGGTCCGCTCCGGCCGGCCGTCCAGGCCGAAGCGCATGGTGATAATCTGCTTTTCCCGGTCACTCAGCTTCCCGATGGCGTCCTGGAGCAGTTTCCGGTCCACGTCGGCCTCGATGGGCCGCATGACGGTATCGCTGTCCGTGCCCAGGATGTCGGACAGGAGCAGCTCATTGCCGTCCCAGTCGGTGTTCAGAGGCTCGTCGAAGGAGACCTCGCTCTTCTGGGAGGCCGTCTTGCGCAGGTGCATCAGGATCTCGTTTTCAATGCAGCGGGAGGCGTAGGTGGCCAGCTTGATGTTCCGGGCCGGCTTATAGGTGTCCACCGCCTTGATGAGCCCGATGGTGCCGATGGAGATGAGGTCCTCGATGTTGATGCCCGTGTTCTCAAACCGGCGGGCAATGTAGACCACCAGCCGGAGGTTGCGCTCGATGAGCTGGGATTTGACCCGCTCCTCCCCCTCCTCCAGCTGGGAGATGAGCTCGCTCTCCTCGTCCCGGCTCAGGGGCGGGGGCAGGGTGTCGCTCCCGCCGATATACATGACCTTGCCCGGCAGCTTCAGTCCCAGCCGGGAGAGCAGGCGCTGGAGCGTGACATACCAGCGCAGACCAATCCCCTTCATCGCAATACTCCTCCCATGCCCATCTCTCCTGACCGGGCGGCACAGGTCGGTGCCGCCCGGTTTTTCCGTTTTGCTAGGCCCCGATGAGGGCCTGATAGCCGCCGCCGTCCGAGACCGGCGTAGGGGACAGGGCCACGAGGATGCTCCCGTAGTCCTCCGTCCCCACCCTGGCCCGGTCCACCCGGACGGCCAGCAGCAGTCCGCACTCCACCCCTACCGCCCGGTAGGGCAGCAGTCGGAAGCGCAGCCCGCCCCCGCGCCCGGCCAGCCGCTCCAATGCGGCCACCGGGCGAGAGAGCTCCCCCTCTTCCGGGCCCTCCCCGGGCGGGAAGAGCCCCGCCAGGCACCGCCCCTCTGCCACCATCACCGGCCGGTTGGTGGCCGGGTCGGTGAGGGTGTTGCCCGTGTCCACCAGGGCGGTGAGGGCGGCCCGCCGCCCCGCCAGGTCCAGCACTGCCGGGACCAGCTCGCCCCGCAGGGCGCTGTGCCGGGCGGTGCGCTGGAGGACCAGGGTGATAAGGACATAGCACACCGCCGCCGACAGCAGGATGAGCCTCAGGTCCAGTGCCGAGGTGAATACGCCGCCCCGTACCGCAAGGCCCCCGCCCAGCAGCTCCAGGGCCAGAATCCCGCCGCCGAAGGCCGCCGATACGGCGAAGAACACCAGCGTCAGCCGCAGCAGCCGTCGGCTCCCGCCAAAGGCGCACAGCAGCATCCCCACGGCCGCCGCCAGCCGGCACAGCGGATGGGCGAGGAAGCCCAGCCCCTCCAGGAAAAGCAGCGCCGCATAAATCCCGCCCAGGGCGGCCCCCAGGGCCATCCTCCCCCGGCGCAGGGGCTCTCCGGCCAGCCGGGCCGAGGAGAGCAGGAGCAGGTAGTCCACCACAAAATTGAGCAGAAAGAGCTCATCCAGGTATACCACTGTCAACCGCTCCAGCCCCCTCCGCCGCGTCCCAACGTCACCCATTATACCGGGCCGTCCCATCAAAAAAGGTCAAATCAAGGCCCGGTGAAAAAACCCTTCGCCGGGCCCTGACACAGGGGAGCGGCGCGGGCAGGGGCCCTTCCCCTGTCCGCGCCGCTCCTGCGGTCGCCTATTCGCCGATGATCTTCACCAGCACGTGCTTGTCCCGTTTTCCGTCGAACTCATAGTAAAAAATCTGCTCCC
Source organism: Candidatus Galloscillospira excrementavium (assembly GCA_018711785.1). Classification (GTDB taxonomy): domain Bacteria; phylum Bacillota; class Clostridia; order Oscillospirales; family Oscillospiraceae; genus Galloscillospira_A; species Galloscillospira_A excrementavium. Next base: position 1,740 of record DVHW01000209.1, on the reverse strand, counting down.
AGGTGCCGAAGTCCAGCTTTCCCTCCGTGATGGCCACCACGCTCTCCCGGCCCATGATGGTGCGCTTGAGGTGGGCGTCGGCGTTGTCCTCAAAGCCGTTGTGCCGGTAGCGGCTGTACGGCTTCTCGGGCGCCAGGCCCTCCAGCCAGACCTCGAAGTCGTGGTGGAGGCCGCTCTCGTCGTCGTTGATGAACACGCTGGCCGTGATGTTCATGGCGTTGACCAGCACCAGGCCCTCCTTCACCCCCGACTCATCCACCGCCTGCTGCACCTGGCGGGTGATGTTGACCAGCCCCCGGCGCTGGGGGACGTGGAACCAGAGTTCCTTGCGATAGCTTTTCATCGGTTGTTCTCCTCTCTCGTTTCCCTGAGCCGCCAGACCCGGGCGGAGAAGGCGGGCAGGTGCTGCCGTCCCTCCAGGCGGCAGGGCGTGCCGGAGAGCAGCTCCTCCGCCTCCCCGTCCAGGCCGGACAGGGGGATATCACAGCCATTGGCGTCCAGGTTGATGGCGGTCAGCACCCGCTCCCCTGCCCACTCCCGCAGGAAGGCCAGCTGCCGGTTGGCGATGTGGACCGTCCGGTAGCCCCCCCTGCACAGGGCGCCGCTCCCCCGCCGCATACGGGCCAGAGCGGCGATGAGGCCGGTCAGCTCGTTCTCCTCCGGCCGCTCCAGGGCGGGGCGCAGGGCGTGGTCCCCGTCCCGCTTGTCCCCCTGGATGCCCCACTCGCTGCCGTAGTAGAGGCAGGGTATGCCCGGCATGGTGAAGAGCAGGGTGTAGGCCAGGGGCAGGTGCCGCTTCTCCCGGAGGATGGTGGCCAGCCGGGTCACGTCGTGGTTGTCGGCGAAGCTGACCAGGTGCAGGCCCTTGTAGATGGCGTAGGGGTCGTCGGAAAACTGCCGGTTCAGGGAGTAGTTGATCTCAAAGAGGTTCGCGTCGTTGAAGCTGGAGTAGAGGCCCTTGTAGCACTCGTAGTTGGTGCAGCTGTCCAGCATCCCCTCCCCCACGATGGTGCGGTAGTCACCCCCCAGAATCTCCCCGAAGAGGAAGAAGTCCGGCTTCAGCCCCTTGCAGAAGTCCCGCAGGGCCCGGAGGAAGTCCCGGTCCATGCAGTAGGCCACGTCCAGCCGCAGCCCGTCGATGCCGAACTGCTCCACCCAGCCCCGGACGCAGGAGAAGAGGTGCTCCCGCACCTGGGGGTTGGAGAGGTTGAGCTTCACCAGCTCGTAGTGGCCCTCCCAGCCCTCGTACCAGAGCCCGTCGTGGTAGCCGTTGTCCCGGCCCAGGTCGATGTAGAACCACCCCAGGTAGGGGGAGTTCTCCCGCTGGCGCAGAACGTCCTGAAAGGCCCAGAAGCCCCGGCCCACGTGGTGGAACACCCCGTCCAGCAGCACCCGGATACCCTGCGCCCGCAGGGCCTCACAGAGCTGCCGGAAGTCCTCGTTGGTCCCCAGGCGGCAGTCCACCTGGGTAAAGTCCCGGGTGTCGTACCCGTGCCGGTCGGACTGGAAGAGGGGGTTGAAGAGGACCGCGTCCACCCCCAGCCGCTCCAGATGGGGCAGCCAGTCGTTCAGCCGTTCGAGCCGGTGCTCCACCCTCCCGTCGTTCTCCGCCGGGGCGCCGCACAGCCCCAGCGGGTAGATCTGATACAGGACGCTTGTCTCCGCCCACATACTGCTCCCGCCTTTCGCCGGTGAAATCCCCTCTATCTTACCACCATCGGGGGCCGATGTCACGCCCTT
>DVHW01000208.1 GCA_018711785.1 Candidatus Galloscillospira excrementavium | reverse complement strand
TCCAGTTCCACCGAGCAGACCCTGGCGATCTACAACGGCAACTGGGACTACCGGTACAACAGCATCGTAGCGGTAGTGATGGTGAACACCGTGGACGGCGGGGATATCGCTGACTACGCCTATGACCAGGGGGCGGACATCGGCCTGGGCGAGGGGGACGCCGTCCTGGTCGTCGCCGTAGAGGACGGACACTACTACGTGGCCACGGGCGAGCAGTTCTCCACCATCCTCTCCGACCGGGCGGTGACCGCCCTGGAAGAGCCTTTGCAGGACGGGCTGGACTCGGGGAACTTTGACGTGGCGGTGCTGAACTTCTTCTCCGCCATGAACGAGGTCTACCTCGACAACTTCGGCCTGGGCAATGCAGAATACAACGGCTATTATGCGAATGAGGGGCAGACGGTCGGCATCCAGGTGGCCTCGGTCATCCTGGTGCTGGTGCTGCTGGTCGTCATCCTTTCCGCCATTGACAGCGCCCGGTACAATACCTATCGAGCCCGGTACTACGGCGTGGTGGGGGCACCTATTTTCCGCCCCATCCTGTTCTGGCATGGGCCCCACTCCGGCTGGTACCGCAGGCACTGGCACCGTCCGCCCCCGCCTCCCCCCGGGGGACCGGGCGGCGGTCCCCGGCCTCCCCATGGCGGCGGCTTCGGCGGCAGCAGCTCCTTCGGGGGCGGCGGCTTCGGCGGCCGGCGCAGCCGGGGCGGCGGCACCTTTGGCGGCCGGCCCTCCGGCGGCGGCCGCCCGGGCGGCTTCGGCGGCTCCTTTGGGGGCGGCGGCCGGGGTGGCTTCGGCGGCGGCTCCCGCGGCGGGTTTGGCGGCGGCCGTTCCGGTGGCTTCGGTGGCAGCCGCGGCGGCGGGTTTGGCGGCCGGAGATAAAGCGGCGAGGCTTGAAACGTACCACGGCAGACAGGCATCCTGTCTGCCGTGGCTTTTCTCACCTTGGGGATGGCATGATAGAAAAGGAGGCGGCCGTGCCTAGTATCCTTATGTCGACCCAAAATACCAGACCGATCCTGCCCGACAGCCTCCGCTTTCTTCGCAGCGATGCGCCCAGGGCGCTGACGAGGGAGGAAACAGAGTGGCTGCTGGCAGAGCGGATCCTGACCGTGGTGGACCTGCGGGAGGAGGGAGAGCGGGCGGCGGGGCCGTGCCCATTGGAGCGCGATGGGCGGTTTCGCTATCTTTGCCTGCCCGTGACGGGGGGCGGCCGCATCCCCGCTTCTCCGGAAGAGGTGGTACACACCTACCTCAACATGGTGGATGACCAGATGGAGCGCATCCTGGCGGCCATCTGGTCGGCGCGGACCAATGTGCTCTATTTCTGCAATGCGGGGAAGGACCGGACCGGGGTGGTCTCCGCGCTGCTCCTCCGGAGGCTGGGAACAGACCGGGAGCATATCGTAAGCGACTATATGCGCTCCCGGGAGAACCTGCTGCCCGCACTCTCTGCCTTTGCCGCCGCCCACCCGGAGATCGACCCCAGGGTCATACTTCCCCGCCGGAGCTATATGGAGGAGTTCCTCGACGAAATGGACCGCCGGGACGGGGCGGAAATAGGCTTTGCAAACCCGTAGTTCCTATGATAGAATGGTGTCATAGATACCCGGCAGGGAATGTGTTGAGCCGGGGAAGTGTGCATGTTATGTGAGGGGAGTTTTGTATGGGATTTGACCGCGCGGCGCTGAAGCTGAAGGCCCGGCAGAGCATGAGCGGGAGGCGGCCCAGCGCCATTCTGGTGTCGCTGGTGTACCTGCTTTTGACCATGGGCCTGTCAGTGGTGGTGGTCCTGGTTCTGCTTCAGCCTTTCGTGAACCTGATGCTGACTGCCGCCCTTACAGAGGTGGGGGACCGGGAGCTGCTCCGGATGCTTGCATCCTATTTGCCCTTCTGGCTCATTGGCCTTGCCCTTGGGGTGGTCGTGACGCTGTTCTCCTACGTGATGTCCTTTGGCTACCAGGGATATGTGCTGCGGCTGGCCCGGGGGCAGGAGGCGGGCTGGCGGGAGCTGATGGGGGGATTCTCCTCCCTGGGCCGGGCCCTGGGCGTGTATCTGATGGTGGGGATCTTCAGCGCGCTGTGGTATCTGGTGGCCTATGTGCCTGTGACGCTGGTCATGCTTGTGTGGGAGAGCGTGCTGAACCCAGCCGCTTGGTGGCTGGCCGTACCGGTAGAGCTGGTGCTGAATGTGGCGGTCAGCGTGTTCTATGTCTCCAGGGTGCTCCGATACTCTTTGGCGCCGCTGGCTCTGGCGGACCAGCCGGAGCTGGGGGTGTTTGGGGCGATCCGCCGGAGCAAGGAACTGATGCAGGGCCGCCGCTGGGAGTTTTTTAAGCTGAACCTCTCCTTCCTCGGCTGGTATTTGATCGAAGTCCTGGTGGTCCTCGCGGGCTACTGGGTCTCCATTGTCGCCATAACCTTTCTGGCGGGGTTCGGACTCTGGGGGGCTGGAGGAGCCAATATGGACCGAATCCTAGAGCAGCTCGTCCTCCTGATCGTGCAGAGCGTGTGGATTATGCCACTGTGCATCGCCATAGCGTCGATGCTCTACCTGATGTGGCTCCAGCCCTATGTGAGCACTACGGTGGCCCATTATTACTGCTGGATCACAGACACCCAGGCGCCGCCCATCACACCGCCGGCCGGCGGCCAGGGCGGAGAGCCGCCCCAGTGGCGCTACCAGAACGGC
>DVHW01000025.1 GCA_018711785.1 Candidatus Galloscillospira excrementavium | reverse complement strand
CATCCCCACCGCCCTCTCCGGCGGCTCCCTGGCCCAGCGGCTGGCCGACGCCGTGGAGCAGTACGGCGCCGGCCGGGTGGCGCTGGAGGTGGAGCGGTCGGCGCTGGACTTCTTCCTCCCCTCCCCCACCGGGCAGGGCGCGCCCCTGGACCGGGCGGAGCTCCAGGCGCTGATGGAGGAGCGGCACCCGTCGGTCTTTTTTTCCAACGAGCTCTGCGCCCACTACTTTACCTATATGTCCCGGGAAAACGGGGCCCACTTTGTCCTCTTCGACGACGCGGGCAGTATCCGCAAAAAGCTCCACATCGCCCGCACGCTGGACATTGCCGACGCCCTGCTCCCCTTCTCCCAGGTGGACGACCTGCTGCCCGACCTGCTCCCCTAGGCCTTGCAATCCGCCGCCCCCTCTGCTATACTGGTGCTCCATCTTGTTTCGAGGGGGTATCTCTATGCTGACCGACCCGCGCGCCTGGGCGGCGGAGCTCTCCCGCCGCCTGGAGGAGGCTCTCCCCGGCCGGGTGATCTTCCTGGGGCTCCAGGGCAGCTACCGCCGGGGGGAGGCCACGGAGGAGAGCGACATCGACATTGTGGCCGTTCTGGACGCAGTGGATACCGCGGCCCTGGACGCCTACCGCGCCGCCGTGGGGTCCATGCCCCGGGGGGAGCTGGCCTGCGGCTTCCTCTGCGGCCGGGCGGAGCTGCTGCGCTGGCCCCGGTTCGACCTGCTCCAGCTGGTACTGGACACCGAGCCCATCCGGGGCGGCTGGGAGGGGCTGCTGCCCGCGTTCTCCCCCGATGACACGGAGGAGGCGGTCCGGGCCGGCGCGTCGGCGCTGTACCACGCCGCTGTCCACGCCTATCTCTACGGCGGCGGCCTGGACGTCGGGCTGGCGGGACTGGCCAAGAGCGTGTTTTTCCTGCTGCGGCTCCAGGTCTTTCGCCGCACCGGCTGTTACTGCATCAACCGGGCGGAGCTGGCGGACTGCCTGGAGGGGCCAGAGGAGGCCCGGCTCTTCTCCCTTTGCCGCGGGGATTTGGTGGGCTCGGACCAATGTGAAGTAAAATCGCTTTATGGTACTCTTCTGGCCTGGGCCTCCGGGCTGATGGCGTGAAAAAGCCCCGCGGCTGATAGCCGCGGGGCTTTTAGTCGCTCAGTAGTATTTCTTCCTGTTCTTGCGCGCAGCCTCAGACTTCTTGCGGCGCTTGACGCTCGGGCTCTCGTAGTGCTCACGCTTGCGCACTTCAGCCAGGACGCCCGACTTGGCGCAGGTGCGCTTGAAACGCTTCAGAGCGTTCTCCAAGGACTCGCCATCCTTCACGTGGACTTCCGACATTGATTTCCCCTCCCTCCGATGCGGCGGCGCTCCGCCGCAAAAGGGCCACAGGCATAGGCAGTAAATACGCCTAGATATGGCTTTAACAGTGGTATTATAATCAAAATCGCTTTCCTTGTCAAGCGGGAGTTTCCCGGGGGCGCCCGTCGGCGCTCCACAGTCAGCGACCCTGCCCCATCAGGCTCTGGATCTGGCGCTCTGTGAGAAGGGGGATCAGCAGCTGACGCAGCCGCTCCGCGTCGGGCGCCTCCGGAGTGCTCCTCGCCTCCCAGGCCCCATAAGTCCCCCAGCGGAAGGAGCTCCAGTTGTCGGCGATGGTCTTTTCCCGCTCCACCGCCGTCACCAACAGCTCCTTGAACAGGGGGTCCATCACCTTTCCGTATTCCCGGCCGGAGAGCCGGAGCAGCCGCTTGAGCTCCTCCGTGCTCAGGGGCCCAGCGGCGGAGAGAAGGTCATAGGCCTCTCGGCTCTCCGGCGGGACGCGGGAGAGCCGCTGGCGGCAGGGCTTGAGCTGCCAGTAGCACGCCCGGGACAGATAGGTCACCTTTCCCCGCCAGAGCTTGGACCAGAACACCTGCCGGTCCTTGATGAGGGCCACCACCGCGTTCCAGTCCCCACCCACGCTGTCCAGCCAGGGCAGGTCCCTGTCCTCGTTGCACAGGAGCAGGCCGTGGCGGGAGAAGTACCCCTCCAGCAGCTTTCGGGCGTCGCTCTCCATTACTGCTTGGGCTTGACGATGAGGTTGACCAGCTTGTTTTTCACCAGGATGACCTTCACCAGGTCCATGCCGGCGGTGAACTTCTGCACCTTGGGGTCGGCCATGGCGGCGGCGACCACCGCGTCCTGCTCGCTGTCCATGGGCACGGTGATGGTGGCCCGGAGCTTGCCGCCCACCTGGACCGCCATGTTCACCTCGGCGGCGATGGTCTTGCTCTCGTCGTAGGCGGGCCAGCTCTGCTGGCAGGCCATGCCCCCGGCCTGGGCGGCAAAGCCCAGGCTCTCCCACAGCTCCTCCACCATGTGGGGGGCGAAGGGGGAGAGGAGGAGCAGCAGGGTCCTCAAATCGCCCTTGGTCAGGCCGTTGGCGTAGAAGTCGTTGACCAGGGCCATGAGGGCGGCGATGGCGGTGTTGAACTTCATGGCCTCAATGTCGGAGGCCACCTTGCGGATGGCCTTGTGGATGGCGCTCTCGTTGGCCGGGGAGTAGTCCATGGAATCGGTGGCCAGATCGGCCAGGTTCCATACCCGGTCCAAAAACCGCTTGCAGCCC
>DVHW01000207.1 GCA_018711785.1 Candidatus Galloscillospira excrementavium | reverse complement strand
GACCTTCCTTGTATTCCCGTTTTCTGTCCGGCGGGGCGTCAGCCCTGCGCTACACCGTCAATGCCAACGGAATGAAGGAGGCGATGATGGCAAGGCAGATCCCCGCCGCCGCCAGCATGGTCAAAATCCGGCCTTTCACGCGTCACTCCCCCTTTCCGGTCTGAATCGTCAGCACGAGTATACGCCGGGAGTCTGAAATCGCCCTGAAATTTTGTCCGTAAATTGTAAACAATCTGCAAACTGCTTCCAACGCTCCACCAAATGTGATATGCTTTTCAGACAAATTTCAGGTTGATAGGCTACCATTTCGGGTGAGAAACGGCGGAAAGGTGGAATTCCCATGCGGGTATTGATCGTGGAAGACGAGGTGCGCCTGGCCGAGGCGCTGGGCCAGATCATGGCGGAGCACCGCTACCAGACCGACATGGTGCACAACGGCGCCGACGGCCTGGACTACGCCCTGACCGGGCAGTATGACGTAGTGATCCTAGACGTGATGCTGCCGGGGCTCTCCGGCTTCGAGGTGGCCCGGCGGCTGCGCGCCGCCCACAACTCCACCCCCATCCTCATGCTCACCGCCAAGGACGAGATCTCCGACAAGGTTACGGGTCTGGACGGCGGGGCGGACGACTATATGACCAAGCCCTTTGACCCGGAGGAGCTGCTGGCCCGGGTGCGTGCCCTCACCCGCCGGCAGGGGGAGGTGCTCACCGAGTCCCTCACCGCCGGCGACCTGACCCTGGAGCTCTCCACCCGCGTCCTGCGCCGGGGGGAGCGGTCGGTCCGCCTGGGCTTCAAGGAGTTTGAGATCCTCCGCCTGCTCTTCTTCAACGCCCGGTCGGTGGTGCCCAAGGAGGACTTCATCACCCGGGTCTGGGGCCTGGACTCGGACGCGGAGGACAACAACGTGGAGGTCTACATCTCCTTCCTGCGCAAGAAGCTGGCCTATCTGGAGAGCGAGGTCTCCATCGGCACGGTGCGCAAGGTGGGCTATTTCCTGGAGCTGCCCCAATGATCCGGAAGCTGCGGCGGAAGTTCATCCTCACCAATATGGCCCTGGTGAGCCTGGTGCTGCTCATCGTGTTCTGTGTGCTCATCTGGAGCAACTACCAGCAGCTCCGGGCCCAGAACTATGCCGCGATGCGCCTGGCCCTGGAGTGGGACGGGGCGGAGGGCCCGCCCCGGTTCGAGTTCGGGCCGCCTCCGGATGAGACAGAGGGCGGAGATGCTTCCGACGGGGATTCCGGCGGCAGGCTGGCCTCGCTGTTCCCCGCCTTCTCCGTCACTCTGGACGAGAACGGGCAGGTGGAGAGCATCCAGGCGGGCAGCAATGTGGACGTTTCCGACGCGCTGGTGGAGCAGGCCGTGGAGCAGGTGCTCGCGTCCGGGCAGACGGAGGGGGACCTCTCCTCCCTCCGCCTGCGCTTTTTGGCCGAGGAGCGCTCCGGCGTGCTGCACATCGCCTTCTCCGACCTGGGCTGGGAGTGGCAGAACCTGAGCGCCCTCATCCTCACCTCTCTGCTCATCGGCCTGGGCGCCCTGGCCGGCTTTTTCCTCATCAGCCTCTTCCTGGCCCGGCTGGCCGTCCGGCCGGTGGAGCGGGCCTGGGAGCAGCAGCGGCAGTTCGTGGCCGACGCCTCCCACGAGCTCAAGACCCCCCTCACCGTCATCCTGGCCAACACCGGCATCGTCCTCTCCCATCCGGAGGACACGGTACGGGCCCAGTCCAAGTGGCTCAGCTACACCCGGGAGGAGGCCCAGCGGATGAAGGGGCTGGTGGAGGACCTGCTGTTTCTGGCTAAGAGCGACGCCCAGCGGGCATCCCGCGCCCGCCTCCCGGTGGACCTGAGCGGTCTGGTCACCGGCTGCCTGCTCCCCTTCGAGCCGGTGGCCTTTGAGGCCGGCGTGGCCCTGGAGAGCCGCCTCTCCCCCGGCCTCACCGTCACCGGGGACGAGGGGCAGCTGCGGCGGCTGGTCCTCATCCTGCTGGACAACGCGGTGAAGTACACCCCCGAGGGCAGGGCCGTGACGGTGGCCCTCGTCCGGGTGCAGGAGCGGGCCCGCCTCACCGTCCACAACACCGGCGAGGCCATCCCGCCGGAGCACCTGGAGCACCTCTTTGAGCGCTTCTACCGCTCGGACAGCGCCCGCACCCGCCAGGCCGGGGGCTACGGCCTGGGTCTGGCCATCGCCAAGAGCATCGCGGAGGGCCACCGGGGCAAGATCTCTGTGTCCAGCGGAGCGGGGGGCACCACCTTCACGGTCCTCCTCCCCACCGCCAAATAAAGAGCAAGAAACCGCACCTCCCCGGGCCGGGGAGGTGCGGTTTCTTCACGCCGCGGCCGCTCCCATTCGGTCCAGCCGGGCGAGGATCTTGGGGAGGAAGTGGGCGAAGAGGGCGCTGGTGACGATGGCCGCCGTCAAATCGGCGATGGGCTCGGCCAGGAAGGCGGCCTCGGCCGACACCAGGATGGGCAGCGCCACTGTGCACGCCAGAAACAGCCCCTTTCGGAACAGGGAGCAGAACAGGGCCAGCCGCACCTGTCCCAGGGCGGTGGTCTCGTCCACAAAGGTGTACTGGAAGGCCAGGGGGATGATGGCGGCGGTGAAGATCCGGATGTAGCCCACACTCTGCGCGCCCAGGGCGGCGTCCTGGGTGAACAGGCGGACAAAGAGGGGGGAGATGGTCCAGGTCACCGCCATCATCACGGCGGTAAACACCACGCACAGGGTGCAGATATACCGGATGGCCCGGCGGATGCGCTGGGGCTGGGCGGCGCCGTAGTTGAAGCTGACGATGGGCTGGCACCCGGCGGTCACCCCGCCCATGGGCATGGTGATCAGGAGCATATAGCTCTGGACAATGGTGGCGCAGGTCACCAGGGTATCCCCCTGCTCCGCGCCGCCATACCGCTGGAGCATGGTATTGAGGACGATGAGGAGCACGCTGTCGGTGGCGATGATGAGAAACGGGGACAGGCCGAAGGCGGCGATGCGCCGGATGATCCGCCAGGAGAAGCCGCCCCAGGTGAGCCGGACGGGCATGCTCTTTCTCCGCAGAGAGAGGAGCACAAAGGCACAGGAGGCCATCTGGGAGAGCACAGTGGCCACCGCCGCGCCGGCCACCCCCATGTCCAGCAGGAACATGAACACCGGGTCCAGGATGATGTTGAGCACCGCCCCCATCAGCACCGTGGCCATGCCCAGGCCGGAGAAGCCCTGGCAGATGAGAAAGCTGTTCATCCCCGTGGCCATCAGGGCGAAAAAGGTGCCCAGGGTATAGATGGTCAGGTAGGTGTCCGCATAGCCGAAGGTGGCCTCGCTGGCGCCGAACCACATGAGCAGGGTGTCCTTGGCCAGGAGGAAGCCCGCAGTGAGCACACCGGAGAGGACCAGCAGCGCCAGGAAGGCATTGGACAGGATGCGCCGCGCCTGGGGCAGGTCCCCCTCCCCCATCCGCATGGCCATGATGGGGGAGCCCCCCATGCCCACCAGAGTGGCAGAGGAGCCCAGCAGGGTGACGATGGGCCCGCAGACCCCCACCCCCGCCAGGGCCAGGGAGCCGATCTCCGGCAGGTTGCCGATGTAGATGCGGTCCACGATACTGTAAAGCACGCTCACCAGCTGGGCCAGCATGGTGGGCAGGGCCAGCCGCAGCACCAGCTGGAAAACCGGGTCTCTGCCCAGGTCGTTCTGCCGTTTCAATGTTCTCTCTCCTCCCCCGCCCCGCTGGCGGACATACCGGCCTATTATAATGCCCCCTGCTGTGGAACACAAGCCCCTTTTTGAAATTAGCACTCTTTACTCTAGAGTGCTAATGTTTACAATTTAGACATATTTAACTGTATATTTGTTCACAGAATCCCCGTATACTAAGCTCAGAAAACAAAGACAGGGGCGGTCCGGAGCGTGGACACAGGCCCCAAAAAGGAGAGGATCCCCATGAAAAGAGCCCCGTTTTAGCAGATAATGCCCCAGATTGCTAACACCCTGAAGCCAATCATTTTATGGACCACATATGAAAGGGGAAATTGACAATGTTTGGTATGCTTCCTTTTGAACGCGGCAACGACAATATCTTTGACACCTTTGACAACTTTGCCCGGGACTTTTTCCGTTCCAGCAACACCTCCCTGCCCGCCTTCCGCACCGATATCCGGGATGCCGGCGACAAGTATGTGCTGGAGGCCGAGCTGCCCGGCTTCCGGAAGGAGGACATCTCCCTGGACGTGAAGGAGGGCATCCTCACTATCTCCGCCGAGCACAAGGAGAGCAGCGACCAGAAGGACGAGAAAGGCAGCTACATCCGCCGGGAGCGCCGGTACGGCTCCTTCAGCCGCAGCTTTGACATCAGCGGCATCGACGAGAGCGGCATCACCGCCTCCTACACCAACGGCGTGCTGGAGTTGAGCCTGCCCAAGGCCCAGCCGGCCGTGCCCGAGGTCAGGAAGATCGCCATCGAGTGAGCGTGAGGAAGGTCCCCCGCTCCCTTGAGAAGGGGGGCAGGGGGCCTTCCCCTGTCTCCCGGTTTTTCCCCCTCCGCCTGTGGGCGGCGGGGCCGATATTCCCTCTATTCCATTCCTGACAGAAGGATGTGATTTCCATGAACGCACAGAAATATACTCAGAAATCCCTGGAGGCCATCCAGTCCGCCCAGTCCATCGCCACCGAGTACGGCAACCAGCAGATCGAGCAGGCCCACCTGCTCCTGGCCCTGCTGACGGCGGAGAACGGCCTGGTGCCCCAGCTGCTCACCAAGATGGGCCTCACCCTGCCCTCCTTCGAGGCGGCGGTGAAGCACGAGGTGGAGAAGCTGCCCCGTGTGTCCGGCTCCGGC
>DVHW01000206.1 GCA_018711785.1 Candidatus Galloscillospira excrementavium | reverse complement strand
ATGGCGGTGACCGAGGAGCCGTTGCCCAGGTGGCAGGTGATGATCTTCAGACTGGTGATGGGCTTGCCCAGCATGTCGGCCGCCCGGGCGGAGACATAACGGTGGGAGGTGCCGTGGAAGCCGTAGCGGCGGACCTTGTCCTTCTCATAGTACTCATAGGGCAGGGCGTAGATGTAGCTCTTGGCGGGCATGGTCTGGTGGAAGGCGGTGTCGAACACGCCCACCATGGGCACGCCGGGCATGACCTTCTGGCAGGCCTTGATGCCGGTGATATTGGCGGGGTTGTGGAGGGGGGCCAGGGGGATGCACTCCTCCAGGGCAGCCATGACCTCGTCGGTGATGAGGACCGAGGAGGCGAATTTCTCTCCGCCGTGGACCACACGGTGGCCCACCGCGTCGATCTCCTTCATGTCCTGGATGACCCCGTGCTCCGGGCTGGTGAGGGCGTCCAGCACGGCCTGGATGGCTTCGGCGTGGGTGGGCATGGGAATGTCGAACTCATACTTGCCGTCGGTGGCGGGCACCTTGTGGGTGAGGCGGCCGTCGATGCCGATGCGCTCGCACAGGCCCTTGGCCAGGACGGTGCGGGTGGCGGGGTCCATGAGCTGATACTTGAGGGAGGAACTGCCTGCGTTGATGACCAGAACGTTCATGTTGTGTGACTCTCCTTTGAAATGAATCTCTCCTGAAATGCCCTTGTCCGAAGGGAGCTTTGGCAGTATAATCATTTTAGCCGATTTTCACAAAAAGGACAATAGTTTTCTAAAAAAACATGAAACAAAATTCATCTTTCATTTTTGGGAGGAACGACCATGACCACAGCGGGCATCGTCGCCGAATATAACCCCTTCCACACGGGGCACGCCTACCAGATCGCCGAGACGAAGCGGGCCCTGGGGGAGGACTGCGCCGTGGTGGCGGTGATGAGCGGCAACTGGGTCCAGCAGGCCGACTGCGCCGTGGCCGACAAGTGGACCCGCGCCCGCCTGGCCCTGATGGGGGGCGTGGACCTGGTGCTGGAAGTGCCCACCGTGTGGGCCACGTCCTCGGCGGAGGGCTTTGCCCGGGGGGCGGTGGCCCTTCTGGAGGCGGCCGGGGTGGTGGACGTGCTCTCCTTCGGCAGCGAGTGCGGGGATGTGAAGGCGCTGGAACGGGTGGCGGAGTGCCTGGACAGCGAGGAGTACCGGGCGCGGCTGGCGCCCCTGCTCCAGCAGGGGCTGTCCTTTCCCACCGCCCGGCAGAGGGCGGCCGCCCAGTGCATCGGGCAGGCGGTACTGCCCCTGGTCCACCCCAACAACAACCTGGGCATTGAGTATATTCGGGCGCTGAACGCCCTGGGCAGCTCCATCCGGCCCATGACCGTCCTGCGGCAGGGCGCGGGCCACAACGCCGTGTTCGCCCGTGTGGGGGAGGGAACGGACGGCTCCCCGAGTGCCCGCGATGCCATGCCCCGTTTCGTCTCGGCCACCCAGATCCGCAGGGATCTGCTGGAGGGGGACTGGGACCGGGCGGAGCCCTATCTGCTCCCGGGGGCGCGGCAGGTGCTGGAGGGCGGCGTCCTGAACCCCGACGGTCTGTCTCGAGTGGAGCGGGCCATTTTGGCCCGCGTCCGGACCATGACGGCAGAGGAGTGGGCCGCCCTTCCGGACTCCGGCGCCGCCGAGGGACTGCCCTGGCGGCTGGAGCGGGCGGGGCACCGCTGCGCCAGCCTGGAGGAGTTCTTCCAGAGCGCCAGGAGCAAGCGGTATACCGCCTCTCGCCTGCACCGTCTGGTGCTCCGGGCCTACCTGGGCATCACCCGGGAGGATATCCCGGCCCGGCCGCCCTATCTGCGGGTATTGGGCCTCAACGGCCGGGGCCGGGCGCTGCTGCGGGAGATGAAGGGGCGCTCCGGCGTACCCATGGTGACCAAGCCGGCCCACGCCAAGGCGCTGGACGGGCCGGGGCAGGCCCTGTTCCGGATAGAGGCCCGGTGCACCGACCTGTATGACCTCTGCCTGGAACAGATCCCGGCCCCCGGCCGGGAGTGGCGGGAAAATCCGGTCGTCCTGGCGTAAAACAGGCGTCCCCTCTCCAGGGGACGCCTGTCTATTCCGGTTCGCGCTCGTTCAAAAGGACCATGTGGAGGTGGTCCTCCCACACGCCGTCCACCTGTAAGTACCGGGGGGAGAGACCCTCGCTGCGGAAGCCCACCTTCTCGGCCACCCGGAGGGAGGGAATGTTCCGGGGCATGATATTGGCCTCCAGCCGGTGGAGGAGCAGGTCGTGAAAGGCGATGTCCACCAGCCGCCGCAGCGCCTCGGTCATATACCCCTGACAGAGATACCTCTGGTCCATCTTGTAGCCCACGAAGCTGGACTGAAAGGCCCCCCGCACCACGCTGTTGAGCCCCACCATGCCGATGATGCGGGCCGGCTCCTCCTTGCGGGAGAGGTAGAAGCGGTAGCACTCATCCCGGCGGGCCATCTTGGCCTCCTGGGCAAGGCAGCGCTTCTGGGCCTTGACGGTGAAAAACTCCTCGTCCCGCCGGGGCTCAAAGGGCCGGAGAAAGGTGCGGTTGCGGCGGTAGAAGGCGGTCACCGGCCGGGCCAGGGCGGGGGTGGAGAGGGTGAGGTAGAGCCGCTGCGTTTCATATCCCATGGCCGGTCAATTGATGTGGACGTGGTTGTGGATGTGCTCGGAGCAGTAGCAGTAGTAGCCGTTGCACTGGGAGCAGTAGCGGAACTCCTCGTCGGGGTAGTCGGTGTCGGTCTTGCCGCAGACGGCGCACTTGTGGATATAGCCCTTTTCCTGCTGGGCCTTGCGGGTGGCGGACTTGAAGTTGATGGTCTGCCTGGAGCTCTGGTACTTGGCCCGCTGGGTGGTGCGGCGGACAAAGCCGGTCAGGTCCGACCAGAAGAAGAGCAGGTAGTTGAGGATGGCGATGACGGGGAGCAGCCCGCCCGCGATGTCCAGCCGGAGGAAGCTGGAGATCATGGAAAAGGCGAAGAGGGCCGCGTCGATCCACGCCAGCCACTTGATCTTCACCGAGAAGAACGGGAGGAAGATGATGGGGATCACCCGCATATCGGGGTAGAGGGTGGCGAAGGCGAAGAACAGGGAGAGGTTGACATAGTCCATAGTGACCACGCCGCTGCCCATAAAGGGGAGCAGATAGGTGATGATGCCGTAGAGAATGTTCAGGATGACGCCCATGGCGTAGTACACCGTGAACTTGGTGGTGCCCCACTCCCGCTCCAGAGTGGAGCCGATCCACCAGTAGAAATAGAGGGAGAGGATAAAGAAGAACGGGCTGCTGGAGCCCATGGGGACAAACACAAAGGTGATGAGCCGCCAGATCTGCCCCCGGAAGAGATAGAATGGCTCAAAGTAGAGCATGGCGGAGAAGGCCCCGTTGCTGAACAGGTCCATCATGTAGACGACGATATTGCCGATGACGATGATGAGCATCAGGTTGGGAATGCCCAGCCTGGGGTGCTTGTAGCAGAAACGGTCCAGCCAGCTGTCAACAGAGCGCAAGGTGAATCCTCCTCAAAATAAATCGTGTCAGAAAGAAAAGTCAACTTATTTTACCCGCTTTTCCCAGGGAAGTAAAGGACAGAATTGTAAACAATCTGTGCCGGGGTATTTCAAAGAAATTTGAAATACCCCTTGACAGCGTACAGGGGAGCGGATAATATTTAAGTGATCTTTGAAATAGTTGGGAGGGGAGCCCATGGCGTTTTCCGAGATGATGAAGGCCCTGGCCGACCCGGTGCGG
>DVHW01000205.1 GCA_018711785.1 Candidatus Galloscillospira excrementavium | reverse complement strand
TCCTCCGCCGCCTCGACCCGCAGGGGGCCGTCGGTCTGCTGGAGGACCACCCGCTGCTCCGGGCGGACCATCCGGGCCACGATGGCCGCCACCTCGGCCCGGGTGATGACCGCGTCGGGCCGGAAGGTGAGGCGGCTGTCGCTGCCGGTGATGATCCCCTTGGCGTAGAGGCCGAAGATGGCCGACGCGGCGAAGTCCCCGCTCCCCACGTCGGGGATGGACCGCTCGATCCAGTCCCGGTCGTTGATGTCCTCGCTGGTGTAGAACAGCTCGGTCCGGGAGATCAGCAGGGCCAGCTCCGCCCGGGTGATGGCCCGCTCGTAGCTCTCCCCCAGCTCGCTGGCCTGGAAGATGCCCTGCTGCTCGCAGTAGCGGAGGTAGCCGTCGTACCACGGCTGGCCGGACCGGGGGGCCGGGATGGAGCGCCCGGCGGCCTGGGCGTCCATGATGGCCACCAGCTTGAGGGCCTCGCTGACCTTCAGGTTCCCGTAGGGGCGGAAATACCCGGCGCTGCGGCCCTCCATCAGGCCGGTGTTGTAGGCGATGTCCACCCAGATATCAAACCAGTCCCGCTCGCTCACATCGTTGAAGCGGGCCCGGCGGCCCGGCCGGAGGGGGAAGGCCCAGCCGGGCACCCCCTTCTCCTGCAGGAGCTGGGGTAGGCTGGTCATGGCGATGCGGGTCTCCTCCCCGCCGCCGGCCCAGCGCAGGACCAGCTCCCGGCCGCTCTCCCCCGCCTCCACCGCGATGGAGGCGGCGTCGGCGTAGATTTGGTGGGTATCCGTGACGCCGCTCTCCCGGCTGTCCTCCGGGACCTCGGTGGCACTCAGCAGCTTCCACACGTCCCCCTGCCGGCCGATGTAGAGCCCGTAGCCGATGCTCTCCAGGCTGTCATACACGGGCTGGAGCAGGAAGGTGCCGTCCTGCCGCAGCAGGCCCTGCTTTCCGTTCTCGGTGACCAGGGCCACCCCCAGGTCAAAGTCCCCGGCCGCGGTAAAGCGCAGGGGGATGACCAGGCTCCCCGCCACGTTCACATAGCCGTACCGCTCGCCGTCGCTGGCCAGGGCCAGGCCCTCCCGGTACTCCCCCGTCCGCTCCCAGGCCAGGGCGGGGGGCAGAAGGGCCGTCACCAGGGCGGCGCAGAGTGCGAGGGACACAAGTCGAATGCCATGCCTTTTCATGTTGTCTCCTTTTTCCTTGCTTGCCTGTCGTGTGCTTATCCCTTGCCGTACAGGAACAGGTCGCACTTGAGCATCCCGTTGTACAGCTTCCGCTTCCTGTCGGCCTGCCGGCCGAAGGTGCGCTCGAACTCGGTGTGGGAGGAGAGCACCGCCCCCTCCCAGCCGGGGGGCAGGGCCCGGAAGGCCCGGCCGAAGGAGCGGTAGAGCTCCTCGGCCTCCCGCTTTTCCATCAGCCGCTCCCCGTAGGGCGGGTTGGTGACCACCCGGCCGCAGGGCTCTGCGCGGTGGAAGGCGGCCGCGTCGGCCACCTCGAAGCGCACCAGGTCCTCCACCCCCGCCTTGGCGGCGTTCTCCCGGGCGATGCGCACCGCCCCGGGGTCGATGTCCCCGCCCCAGATATCGTACACTCCGTCAAACTCCTTATCCATGGCCTCCTCCGCCGCGTCCATCCAGGCCGCGGCGGGGATGCAGCCCCACCGCTGGGCGGAGAAGGACCGCTCCAGCCCCGGCGCCCGGTTTTTGGCGATGAGGGCGGCCTCGATGGCGATGGTGCCGCTGCCACAGAAGGGGTCGCAGAGGGGGTCCCTCCCCCGGTAGCGGGAGAGGAGCACCATGGCGGCAGCCAGGGTCTCCCGCAGGGGGGCGGCCACCCCCACCGCCCGGTAGCCCCGCTTGTGGAGCCCGGGGCCCGAGGTGTCCAGCATCAGGGCGGCGGTGTCCTTCATCAGGGAGAACTGGACCTGGCAGAGGGGCCCGGTCTCGGGCAGGCGCTCCAGGCCGTACTTCTCCCCCAGCCGCCGGGCCACCGCCTTTTTCACGATGGCCTGGCAGGCGGGCACCGAGTGGAGGGCGGAGTTCAGGCTGTGCCCCTTCACCGGGAAGGCCCCCTCCCGGGGGATGAAGTCCTCCCAGGGCAGGGCCCGGGTGCCCTCGAAGAGCGCCTCGAAGTCCCGGGCGGGGAACTGCCCCAGCACCACCAGCACCCGCTCCCCGGTGCGCAGGTTCAGGTTCACCCGGGGGATGTCCTCCAGCCGCCCCCGGCACAGCACTCTTCCGTTTTCTGCCCGCACCTCCGCCAGCCCCAGGCGCCGCAGCTCGCCTGCCGCCAGCGCCTCCAGGCCGAACAGGGTGGGGACGGCCAGCTCCAGCAGTTCCATGGTCTCTCCTCTTGTCCGGTTTCTCAGTCTCGTCCACCCCAGTATACGCGATTTTTCCACCAATGGCAAATTGTTTTCGCGCCCGGAAGAAATTTCTCTCCCGACCGCCGGGGGAGAATACAGGGATTTTACTTTTCTTTTTCCTTCGCACGTGGTAGGATAGAGACACAGGGGCGCGCCCGCCCCCTGTGCGACTTCTGAGAAAGGATGGTGAACCTGTGTTGATTGACAGCATCGTCTGGCTGGTTTTGCTGATCGTGTTCGCCGTGGGGGAGGCCGTCACCGTGGGCCTCACCTCCATCTGGTTTGCCGCCGGTGCCCTGGGGGCCCTTATCACCTCCACCCTGACGGAAAACCTGCTCATCCAGATCATCGTGTTCCTGGCCCTCTCCTTCGTGACCCTGCTGCTGGTCCGCCCCCTGGCCCGGAAATACTTTATCCCCCGCCGGGTGGCCACCAACGCCGACCGCATCCTCGGCCAGGAGGGCATCGTCACCGAGGACATCGACAACCTGGAGGCCAAGGGACAGGTCAAGGTCTCCGGCACGGTGTGGAGCGCCCGCAGCCAGCGGGACGAGGTCCCCATACCCGCCGGCACCCGGGTGCGCATCCTGCGCATCGAGGGGGTGAAGGTGTTCGTCGCGCCGGCGGAGGTCCCGTCCGGCGCGGAACCATAACGCCGTCAAGGCGAGAGAGGAAAGAAAAGGAGGAATCGTTATGCCCCCCGTCATCATCGTCGCCATTATCGTCGTGATCCTCGTCCTGGTGGTCCTGGCCCTGAACATCAAGGTGGTCCAGCAGTCCAAGGCCTATGTGGTGGAGCGCCTGGGCGCCTTCCACGCGGTCTGGGGCGTGGGCATCCACTTCAAGATCCCCTTCATCGAGCGGGTGGCCAAGGCTGTCTCCCTGAAGGAGCAGGTGGTGGACTTCGCCCCCCAGCCCGTCATCACCAAGGACAACGTCACCATGCAGATCGACACCGTGATCTACTTCCTCATCACCGACCCCAAGCTGTACACCTACGGCGTGGAGCACCCCATGAGTGCCATTGAGAACCTGACCGCCACCACCCTGCGCAACATCATCGGCGAGCTGGACCTGGACCAGACCCTCACCTCGCGGGACATCATCAACTCCAAGATGCGCTCCCTCCTGGACGAGGCCACCGACCCCTGGGGCATCAAGGTCAACCGGGTGGAGCTGAAGAACATCATCCCGCCCCGGGAGATCCAGGACGCCATGGAGCGGCAGATGAAGGCCGAGCGGGAGCGGCGGGAGGCCATCCTCCAGGCCGAGGGCCAGAAGCAGAGCCAGATCCTGGTAGCCGAGGGCGAGAAGCAGTCGGTCATTCTGAAGGCCGACGCGGCCAAGCAGGCCGCCATCATGCGGGCCGAGGGCGAGGCCGAGGCCATCCTCAAGGTGCAGGAGGCCACCGCCCAGGCCCTGAAGCTGCTCAACGAGGCCAACCCCAATGAGCAGGTGGTCAAGATCAAAGCCCTGGAGGCCTTCCAGGCTGCCGCCGACGGCAAGGCCACCAAGATCATCATCCCCAGCGAGATCCAGGGCCTGGCCGGCCTGGCGGCCGGCGTCAAGGGCGTGTGGGACGCCGTGGAGCCCAAGAATCCCCCCAAGGTCCCCGGTAGCCAGCCGTAAGGCTCCCTATCCATAAGCAGGGTTTCCGGCCCGCCGTGTTCGGCGGGCCGGACCTTTTTTGCCCCGGAGGATTTCGTCATATTCCCCAATTTCCGCCCTCGTTTTTCTCCGTGTCCCGCTGTCACAAACCGCCCCGCTACAGCGGAGGTCCCCAGAAGTCAAAAAGAGAAGGCCGCCCCCACGGGGCGGCCTTCTGTCATGCTCGCACGGCCCGGGCGCTCACTTGGTGCCGGC
>DVHW01000204.1 GCA_018711785.1 Candidatus Galloscillospira excrementavium | reverse complement strand
ACCGCATCGACAAGCCCGGCGACGTGCTCAGCGAGGGCCAGATGGTGGACGTGAAGATCACCGACATCGACATGGACCGCAAGAAGGTCTCCCTGTCCATCCGCGCCCTGCTGGAGGACGCCCAGCGCACCCAGGCCTCTGACGAGGCGGACGACGGCGCCGACGCTGTGGTCGCCACCTCCGACAGCGAGGGCACTGAGGTAAATCCCGCTTTTGTGGAGGAGCCCGCGGACGGCGAGTAAGCGGCAGTCTTTTCCCGGAGCCGGCTGTTTCCGACTGGAAACGGCCGGCTCTTTTTTCATTTTTCCGCTTTCTTTGGGAGCTTTCCGGGATTTTACTTGCAAAAGATTCCGAAAACCGCTATAATAGAGGCGTATTTGAATCAGAGAGTGGAAAGGAAGCCGCAATCCGTGTCATATGGGAGGTGGGATCATGTTTCAGGTGGGAGATAAGATTGTTCATCCGATGCATGGTGCTGGTGTCGTCGACAGCATTGTGCAGAAGAAGGTGAACGGCGTTGTCCGGGAGTACTACATTCTCAAGCTGCCGGTGGGCGGCATGCTGGTCATGATCCCCACCGCCAACAGCGAGGAGATCGGCGTGCGGCCGGTCTGCCGGCGGGAGGAGGCGGACCGGGTCCTGGCCGCCATTCCGGACATTGAGGTGGACATGACCCAGAACTGGAACCGCCGCTACCGGGAGAACATGCTGCGCCTCAAGAGCGGCGATCTGCTGGAGGTGGCCCGGGTGGTCAAGGGGCTGATGCTCCGGGACACTGACCGGGGCTTGTCCACCGGAGAGCGGAAGATGCTCCACTCCGCCAAGCAGATCCTGATCTCGGAGCTGGTGCTCTCGGAAAATTCCAGCTATGAGGACATCGAAGCGCGCATAAATACCGCGCTGGCGTAATAGAACAGAATAGCGCGGGGAAAGGGGGCCTTCGGGCTCCTTTTTTGTGAGGGGGGCGGCGTATTTGCCTGGTTTTTGGAAAAGACTGTTTCGTCCGAAAAAGGGGGACGACATTTTCTGTGCGGCGGTGGTCCCGGCGGCGGGGAGCGCCTCCCGCATGGAGGGGCAGGACAAGATCCTGGCTCCCATGGGGGAATGGCCGGTCCTGCTGCACACCCTGAAGGCGCTGGAGGCCAGCGCCTATATCCGGGAGATCGTGGTGGTCACCCGGGAGGACCAGATCGTCCCGGTGAGCCAGCTGTGCCGGGACTGTGCCCTCGGGAAGGTGAGCAAGGTGGTGGTGGGCGGACCAGACCGGACCCACTCGGTGCTCAACGGCGTCCGGGAGGTCAGCTCCCGGGCCGGCCTCATCGCCATCCACGACGGCGCCCGCCCGCTGGTGACGGCGGAGATCATCGACGAGGCCATCCTCCAGGCCAGCGCCTGCGGCGCCGCCGCCCCCGCCGTGCCGGTAAAGGAGACCGTCAAGCTGGCATCCGGCGGCCGGGTGGAGCACACGCCGGACCGGAGCGCCCTTTTTGTCGTCCAGACCCCCCAGGTCTTTGACGCGGACCTGATCCGCGGCGCGCTGGGAAAGGCGGCGGAGGAGGGCGCGGCGCTGACCGACGACTGCTCCGCCGTGGAGCGGCTGGGGATCCCCGTCACCCTGACCCGTGGCTCCTACGAAAACATCAAAATCACAACGCCGGTGGATCTGGCCATCGGCGAGGCCATCCTGAACTGGAGGGACGCGCGGTGAGAATCGGACACGGCTATGATGTGCACCGACTGGTGGAGGGGAGAAAGCTGATTCTGGGCGGCGTGGAGATCCCCTATGAGCGGGGGCTCCTGGGCCACTCGGACGCCGACGTGCTGACCCACGCCGTTATGGACGCCATTCTGGGCGCGGCGGGCCTGGGGGATATCGGCCGGATGTTCCCGGACAGCGACCCCGCCTATGCCGGCGCCGACAGCCTGGTCCTGTTGGACCGGGTCCTGGCCCGGGTGGGGGAGGCCGGCTGGCAGGTGGGGAATGTGGACGTGACGGTCATTGCCCAGCGGCCGAAGCTGATGGGGTATCTCCCGGAAATGACCCAAACGCTGGAGCGCCGCCTGGGCGCCGGCCGGGTCAACCTGAAGGCCACCACGGAGGAGGGCCTGGGCTTTACCGGCGCGGGGGAGGGCATCGCCGCCCACGCCGTCTGCCTCCTGGAGCCCCGCAGCCCCTGATGCCAAAACGCTCCTCTCGTGCATACACTGGCACGAGAGGAGCGTTTTACTATGGTCTATTATCTTATCGTCTGCCGTTCTCTCACCTATGCCCAGAGAACGGCCGCCGCGCTGGAGCGGGCGGGGATTACGGCGCACATTCTCCGCTCTCCCAAGTCTATCTCCGGGGAGGGGTGCAGCCACTCGGTCAAGGTGTCGGAGCGCTATCTGGCGGACGCTCTGGTGGTGCTCAGCCGGGTGGGTCTGACGCCGAAGCGGATCTTTATTATCGCCAGCGACGGCAGCTATAAAGAGGTGCGGCTGCTGTGATCTACCTGGACAGCGCCGCCACCACGCTGCAGAAGCCGCCTGCCGTGGCCCAGGCGGTCACCCGCGCCATGAAGTGCATGGCCAGCCCGGGCAGGGGAGGGCACCGCCCCGCCATGCTGGCCGCCGAGACCGCCTTCGCCTGCCGCCAGGCGGCAGCCCGGCTCTTCCACATGGACAATCCGGAGCAGGTGGTACTGACCTTTAACGCCACCCACGGACTGAACCTCGCCATCAAGACCCTGGTGCGGCCCGGGGACACCGTCCTCATCTCCGGCTATGAGCACAACGCGGTCACCCGGCCCCTGGCCGCCATCGGGGGCGTGACCATCCGCACCGCCCGCTCCCCCCTCTTTCAGCCGGAGGAGCTGCTGCGGTCTTTTGCCGCCCAGATGACGCCGGAGGTGTCCTGTGTCATCTGCACCCATGTCTCCAATGTGTTCGGCTATATCCTTCCGGTGGAGGAGATCGCCCTCCTCTGCCGCCGCCGGGGGGTCCCCTTCGTGCTGGACGCCTCCCAGTCGGCCGGGTGCCTTCCGGTGGATATGGCGGAGCTGGGGGCCGCCTTTGCGGCCATGCCGGGCCATAAGGGGCTGTACGGCCCCCAGGGGACGGGACTTTTGCTCTGCGGCGGCGGGGCGGTCCGCACCCTGCTGGAAGGGGGGACGGGGAGCGCCTCCCTCCAGCAGGAGATGCCCGAGTTCCTGCCTGACCGGCTGGAGGCGGGCACCCACAACATCCCCGGCGCGGCAGGACTGCTGGAGGGGCTCCGCTTCGTGCTTCGGAAGGGGACCGGTACCATCCTGCGGCACGAGCAGGGGCTCTGCGCCCGGGCGGCGGAGGGCCTCGCCCGCATGGACGGCGTGACCGTCTTTGCCGCACCGTCGCCGGAGGGGCAGGGAGGGGTCCTCTCCTTCACCGCAGAGGGGACGGACTGCGAGGACGTGGGCCAGGCGCTGGGCCGGATGGGTATAGCGGTCCGCGCCGGGCTCCACTGCGCCCCGCTGGCCCACTGCACCGCGGGCACACTGGAGACCGGCACCGTCCGGGTCAGCTTCTCCGCCTTCAATACGCCCCAGGAGGTGGACCGCTTTCTCTGCGCGGTGCGGTCCCTTTTCCGTTTGAAGCGCAGATAGGGCAAAGAGAACGCCGGCGGAACACAGGATCCCGCCGGCGTTCTCTCAGGCAGAAGGTCGGTTTTAAGGGAAAATTAATGTGTCTTTTTATTGCCATTTGAGGAGCGATACAGTATAATAATCTAGAATGGGCGCAGGATGTCCGAGACCCTGCTGGCATATGGGGATGCCCGGAAAGAAATGGCGGCAGGCGATGAAAGCGCAGGTGACAGGAGATATGGACTGGCTTTCGGGCTGGATCACGAGAATTACAAATTGGTTTAATAGCATCAGCCTGATCGGGATATCCGATATTTTAGATATCCTTATCATAGCGTTTATCATCTATAAGATCATCATGCTCATCCGCCGCACCGGATCCGGTCAGGTAGTCAAGGGCGTGCTGCTGCTCCTGCTGGCTTTCGGCGCGGCGACGGTATTCCGCCTCACGGTGCTCAGCTACATTTTGGGACAGGCCCTGGGATATGGGGTGCTGGCCTTGGTCGTGCTGTTTCAGCCGGAGATCCGCCGCTTCCTGGAGCAGATGGGCAGCAGCAAGCTGGGCCTGAACAACGTCTTTACCCGCCCAGTGACGCCTACGGAGATGGAAAACGCCATATTGCAGACCGTAGAGGCCTATACCTCCCTCTCTAAGAGCAAGACCGGAGCCCTAATGGTATTCGAGCGGACAAACCGCCTGGATGACGCCATCAAGACGGGCACCGCGCTGGATGCCGCTGTCAACAGCGAGCTGCTGAAGAACATCTTCTGGAACAAGGCCCCCCTTCACGACGGGGCGGTCATCGTCCGCAACGGCCGCCTGGCCGGTGCCGGGTGTATGCTCCCCTTGTCGGGGAATGTGAACCTCTCCAAAGATTTGGGGATGCGCCACCGGGCCGGCATCGGCATGAGCGAGCACTCGGACGCCGTGGTGGCCATCGTTTCGGAGGAGACCGGCTCCATCTCGGTGGCCGTTGGGGGGATGCTGAAGCGCCATCTGTCTCCGGACACGCTGGAGCGGGTCCTGCGCAACGAGCTCATGCCAGAACAGCAGGAGAACGATACCGCAAAATTCAAGCTCACCAACCTATTTAAGTTCAAGAAGGGTGACGCGTCTGATGTGGAAAAAACTCAAAGACAGTAGGACCTTCTATATCGTGCTCTCCCTGCTGCTGGCGTTCATCATCTGGGGCTATGTGGTCAGTGAGGTAAACCCGACCAAGGAGCAGTCCATCTCCAATATTCCGGTGATTTTCCAGGGGGAGGATGTGCTGGAGGCCAAAAATCTGATGGTTACGGAGGGCATGGACCAGACGGTCACCCTGAACTTCCGGGCAGACTGGGATACCATCAGCCGCCTGAGCAGTGACAATGTGCGCCTTGTGGTACAATTGGGCGGCATTTCCGAGGCGGGGGAGTACCGCCTCCAGGCGGAGATCACATATCCCTCTGATGTCTCCAGGAGCAATATCTCCATTCTCAACGACGAGGCCAGGTACATCACATTTACGGTCTCCAATCTGGTCAGCCGGGAGATCCCGGTGCAGGCTAAGTTTGACGGCAGTGTGGCCGACGGCTACCAGGCCGGCGAGTTCACTGTGACCCCCAGCACGGTGGTGATCCGCGGCCAGGAGGAGGTCGTCAACCAGGTGGACCACGCCGAAGTGGTCCTCGGCCTGACAGACTTGACGGAGACCTTCGAGGGGGATCTCCCCATCACCTTTATGGACAGCCAGGGGCAGGAGGTCACCAGCGAGAACATCCAGTGCGATGTGAGCACGGTCTATGTTGTCTACCCCATCGTCATGGTAAAGGAGATCCCCTTAACGGTTTCCTTTGTGGCCGGAGGAGGCGCCACGGAGGCCAATATCGATCAAGACACCTTCTCCATCTCGCCCTCCACCATCTGGGTATCCGGCCCGGAGGAGGTTCTCTCCACTCTGACAGAGCTGTCTATCGGCGAGATCGACCTCTCCATGGTGGACAATACGCCCAATACTACGCTTACCTTCCCCATCAACCTCTCCGACTCGCTCACCAATGAGAGCGGCATCAGCGAGGCAACGGTCACCCTGACGATTACCGGACTCTCGATGCAGGAGTTTGAGGTGGACAACATCGAGCTCATCAACGTCCCGGAGGGGTACAGCGCCGATCTGGTGACCCAGAGCCGTGTGGTTCTGGTGCGGGGCACCCAGGAGGAGCTGGATCAGCTCTTCCAGTCCCAGATCCAGATCGTGGCCGACCTGTCGCAGCTCTCCAGCACCGGCGTCGGCCGCCAGACCGTCCCGGCCACGGTAAACGTCACGGGCGGCGGCAGCGCGGGTGCTGTTGGGCGGTACAGCGTCGTGGTCAATCTGACCCGGGAGTAGCCCGTGTTCGGATACGTCAGACCCTACCGGGGAGAGCTGAAGGTCCGGGAACTGGAGGCCTACCAGAGCCTCTACTGCGGGCTGTGCCACACCATGGGGCGGCGGTACGGCTTTCTCGCCCGATTCCTGCTGAACTACGACTTCACCTTTCTGGCCATGCTCCTCACCCCGGGGGAGAATCTCCCCGCCACGGAGCGGCGCCGGTGTGTAGCCTGTCCTCTCCGCGGAAAGAAAGTCTGTCCCTCCAATTCCGGGCTGGAGATCGCGGCGGATGAGAGCGTTATCCTGGCTTACTGGAAGCTCCGGGACACTATATTGGATGGCGGACTTCGGGAGCGGATGGCGGCTGGATTTCTCTCGCTTCTCTTTCGCCGGAGCTACCGCCGGGCAGCGGCCCGCCGGCCGGCGTTTGACCAGCGGGTCCGTGACTGTCTGGAAGAGCTACACCGTCTGGAACAAGAGGGGAGCCCTTCTCTGGACCGCACGGCCGATACCTTCGCCCGGATTCTGTGTGCCGCCGCCCCCGCCAGCGGGGACGCGGCTGCCGACCGCGCCATGGAGCAGCTGCTCTACCATGTGGGGCGCTGGATCTATCTGGTGGACGCTTGGGACGATTTGGAGGAGGATCTGGCCTCCGGTGCCTACAACCCCATTCATGCCCGCTTTGCGGGGCGGGAGCGGGAGGAGCAGGACTACCTCCGCACCACCCTGCGCCACTCCCTCAATCTGGCGCTCTCGGCCTACGAGTTACTGGATACCGGCTGCTGGAGTGGCATCGTGGAGAATGTGCTCTCGCTGGGCCTTCCGGCGGTAGAGGAGCTCTGCTTCCGGGGGGAGTGGAAGCGGGCCGGGCGGCGGTTTCCCAGGCACCCCAAATGATACGTTTCCTGTTTCAGGTTTGCGGCTTGGCCGCCAAGAAGAAAACGGTTAGGAGAACACGTCTATGACAGACCCTTACAGCGTCCTGGGCGTCAAGCCCGACGCCAGCGACGAGGAGATCAAGCGGGCCTACCGGGAGCTTGCGCGCAAGTATCACCCGGACAACTACCAGAACAATCCTCTGGCCGATCTGGCGGAGGAAAAAATGAAAGAGGTCAATGAGGCCTACGAGACCATCACCAAGATGCGCTCGGGCGGCGGCAGCGGCAGCTATGGCAGCGGCAACAGCTATGGCGGCAGCGCCTACCAGAGCGGCTATCAGGGCGGCTACCAGCAACAGCAGCGGCAGTCCTCCTCAAGCAGTCCTCTCTACCAGCGGGTGCGCATGTCCATCCAGAACGGCGACATCAACACCGCGGAGCAGCTTTTGCGCAATGCCCCGGCCCAGGACGCGGAGTGGCATTTCCTGATGGGTTGCGTGGCCTACCGCCGGGGCTGGCTGGATGAGGCGCAGCAGCACTATCAGATCGCCTGCAATGCCGATCCCGCCAATCCGGAATACCGCCAGGCGCTCAACATGATGCGGCAGGGCGGACAGGCTTACCGGTCCTATGGCGGCGCGGGCGGCATGGACTCCTGTGACTGCTGCACCTCTCTCCTCTGTCTGAACTGCCTGTGCGGCGGGTGCGGGAACTGAAGCGATGAAGCAAAAGACGCACGCTGCCTCCGCGAAGGCGGTGGCCCTGGGCGGGGTCCTGACCGCGCTCTCCCTGGTCCTTTTGTATCTGGCCTCTGTCTCACCCACCGGGCGGTTGGGCCTGACGGCCGTGGCGGGGGTTGTCCCGGCTGCGGCCGTGGTCTCGGGTGGGCTCGGGGCCGGGGTCCTCAGCTATCTGGCCGCGGGCCTGCTGGGGCTCCTCCTCATTCCGGCCAAGGATGCCGCAATCCTGTTTCTCCTCTTTTTCGGCGTCTATCCCCTGGTGAAGTACGGCATCGAGCGGCTGCGCCGGCTGGGTCCTGAGTGGCTCTTAAAGCTGGCCTTTTTCAACCTGATGCTCTCGGTCTTCTTATTTGGCCTCTCCCATATCTTTTTTGCAGCGCTGCCGGCAGAGGATCTGCCGCTCTGGATGATCTATCTGGCGGGAAATGCCATTTTTGTTGTCTACGATCTGGG
>DVHW01000024.1 GCA_018711785.1 Candidatus Galloscillospira excrementavium | reverse complement strand
CCGCAGCAGGTTGATGCCCACCAGCACGTCGAACACCCCCAGCCGCAGGTCCCGGATGATCTCCTGGCGCTCGATGGTGTCGATGTCGTGGTGCATATAGCGCACCTTGATGCCCGCGTTCTTCAGGTAGGCCGTCAGGTCCTCGGCCATCTTCTTGGTGAGGGTGGTGACCAGCACCCGCTCGGAGCGGGCCGTGCGGTCGTTGATCTCCCCGATGAGGTCGTCGATCTGGCCGTTGACGGGCCGGACCTCGATGCGGGGGTCCAGCAGGCCCGTGGGCCGGATGACCTGCTCCACGATCTGCCCCGAACGGGTGCGCTCATACTCCCCCGGGGTAGCGGAGACATAGACCACCTGGTTGAGGCGCTGCTCGAACTCCTCGAACTTGAGAGGACGGTTATCGTAGGCGCAGGGCAGGCGGAAGCCGTAGTCCACCAGGGCGGTCTTGCGGGCGTGGTCGCCGTTGTACATGGCCCGCACCTGGGGCAGGGTGACGTGGCTCTCGTCGATGAAGAGCAGAAAGTCCTTGGGAAAGTAGTCCAGCAGGGTGTGGGGGGGCGAGCCCACCGGCCGGCCCTCGATGACCCGGGAGTAGTTCTCGATGCCCGAGCAGTAGCCCAGCTCCTGCATCATCTCGATGTCGTAGAGCACCCGCTGCTTGAGCCGCTGCTCCTCCACCAGCTTGTCGTTGTCGTGGAAGTACTTCAGCCGCTCCTCCAGCTCCTTGTAGATCTCCTGGATGGCGGCGTCCATTTTCTCCTTGGGGGTGACGTAGTGGGTGGCCGGCCAGACCGGCACGTTCTCCAGCCGGCGGATGACCGCCCCGGTGAGGGCGTTGACCTCGCTGATGCGGTCGATCTCGTCCCCGAAGAACTCCACCCGGATGGCGTGGTCGCTCCAGTAGGCGGGGAAGATCTCCACCGTGTCTCCCCGCACCCGGAACATGTTCCGCTCAAAGGCGATGTCGTTGCGCTCATAGCGGATCTCCACCAGGCGTTTGAGCAGGGTGTCGATCTTCATCTCCGAGCCCACCCGGAGGGAGACCATCATCTTGGCGAAGTCCTCCGGCTCGCCCAGGCCGTAGATGCAGGAGACCGAGGAGACCACGATCACGTCCCGCCGCTCCATCAGGGAGGCGGTGGCGGACAGCCGCAGCCGGTCGATCTCCTCGTTGATGGCCGCGTCCTTCTCAATAAAGGTGTCGGTGTGGGGGATATAGGCCTCGGGCTGGTAGTAGTCGTAGTAGGAGACAAAGTACTCCACCGCGTTGTTGGGGAAAAACTCCTTGAACTCGGCGCACAGCTGGGCGGCCAGAGTCTTGTTGTGGGCCAGCACCAGGGTGGGCCGCTGGACGGCCTCGATGACCTTGGCCATG
Organism: Candidatus Galloscillospira excrementavium; assembly: GCA_018711785.1. Taxonomy (GTDB): domain Bacteria; phylum Bacillota; class Clostridia; order Oscillospirales; family Oscillospiraceae; genus Galloscillospira_A; species Galloscillospira_A excrementavium. The sequence goes on along the minus strand of DVHW01000024.1, from coordinate 1,747 downwards.
GTGAAGGTCTTGCCCGAGCCGGTGACCCCCAGCAGGGTCTGCTCGTCCAGCCCCAGCTCCACGCCCCGGGCGAGGGCCTCGATGGCCTGGGGCTGGTCCCCGGCGGGCTGGTATTCGCTGACCACTTCAAACCTGGGCATGGTGCCCCCACCTCCTGTTCTCCCCGGCGGCCGGCCGGGCGCTTCTGAAATGAAAAAGAGTTCGCCCCATTGTATCAGAACATTCGTTCTATTTCAAGAGGGGAAATCTCACCGGGCCGGACCCAGGAATCCGCTGTCCGCCATGGAGACCATGTCGTCGTCCACAAAGACCAGGTGGTCCAGCAGGGTGACCCCCACCTGGGCGAGCAGGTCCCGCAGGTAGAGGGTGGTGGTCCGGTCCTCCTGGGAGGGCAGGGCCAGGCCGGAGACATGGTTGTGGGCCAGCACCACCATGGTGGCGTTGCTGAGCAGGGCGGCGTTGACCACCTTCCGGGGGATGACCTCGGCGGCGTTGACGCTCCCCTCCCCGATCTTGGGGCAGGAGAGGAACTTGCCCTTGCCGTCCAGGCACAAAAGGTAGACCATCTCATTTTTGGCGCCGTAGAAGCAGGGCCGCAGCACATTGGCCGCCGCCCGGGTGTCGCTGACGATGCCCTCCACCCCGGCCCGGAGGGTCTGATACCGCCGCCCCAGCTCCTTCACCACCTGGAGGAGCACCGCCGACTGCCGGCCCATGCCCGCCACCCGGGCCACGGCCTCCGGATCGGCGTCCAGCACCCCGGCCAGGCTGCCGAAGCGGTCGATGAGGTCGTGGGCGATGGGGTTGGTATCCCGCCGGGGCAGGGCGTAAAAGAGGAGGAGCTCCAAGACCTTGTGGTCCGGGAAGGACTCCGGCCGGGCCAGAAACTCCTCCCGCAGCCGCTCCCGGTGTCCGCTGTGGTCCGCCATGGGCGCTCCTCCTCTCCTGGTGCTCCGGGCCCCGGCTCAGGCCCGGGCCCCGTACTGCTCCAGATACCCTTCCATTTTTTCCTTCATCTCGTCGTCGATATACACCCTGCCGTCGATGGGGTTGTTGTGGAGGAAGGCGATGACCTCCCGTACGGTGACGATGGGGTAGACCCGGATGCCGTGCTGCTCCCGCAGCTCATCCAGGGTGGTCTTGTCCCCGGTGCCCCGCTCCATCCGGTCCACCGACACGATAAGGGAGGTGATGTTCACGTCGGCCACGTGCTTAAAGAGCTCGATGGACTCCCGCACGGCGGTGCCGGCGGTGACCACGTCCTCCACGATGGTCACCCGGTCCCCGTCCTTGGGCTGGTAGCCCACCATGGAGCCCCCCTCGCCGTGGTCCTTGACCTCCTTGCGGTTGAAGCAGTAAGGCAGGTCCCGGCCGTAGTTCCGGTACAGGCTGGAGGCCGCCGCCACTGCCAGGGGGATGCCCTTGTAGGCCGGGCCAAAGAGGCAGTCCACCCCGTCGGGCAGGTTCTCCTGGATACAGGCGGCGTAGTAGTCCCCCAGGCGGGCGGCCTGGGCGCCGGTCTTGTAGTTGCCGGTGTTGATGAAGTAGGGGGTCTTTCGGCCCGACTTGGTGGTGAAGTCCCCGAAGGTGAGCACGCCGGAGCGCACCATGAACGCGATGAATTCCTCTTTGTAGGTCATATTCTGGTCCACCTTTCCTGTCTCCCGGTGTTGATTTTGGTCTTCTCCTGTGAAATGGGTCGAAGTATTATACCACTATCGGGACAGTGGGACAAGTACGAATCGGC
>DVHW01000203.1 GCA_018711785.1 Candidatus Galloscillospira excrementavium | reverse complement strand
CGCCGGGCTCGCCGATGAGGCAGGGGTTGTTCTTCTGCCGGCGGTTGAGGATCTGGATGGTGCGCTCGATCTCCTGGTCCCGGCCCACGATCTTGTCCAGCTTGCCGTCGGCGGCCTTCTGGGTCAGGGAGATGCAGTAGTTCTCCAGAAATTTCTTCTTGGGGGCGCGCTCCCCCTTGCCGTTTTTCTCCTGCCCGGGGCGGGACTCCTCCTTCTCCCGGCGCTCGCCGGAGGCGTCGCCCCCCGCGCCGCCGAAGAGCTTGCTGAGGAAGGGGAAGGTGGCGGTACGGCCCTCGTCGTCCTCGTCCTCCTCCCCGTCCTGGGGCACCAGGCCCTCGGCGCCCTCGGCGCCGCCGAAGGCGGACATCATCTCATTGGTGAGGCCGTCCAGGTCCTCATCGCTGATGCCCATCTTCTGCATCATATCTTCCACGGGCTTGATGCCCAGTTCCTTGGCGCATTTGAGACACAGTCCCTCGCTGGTGGTCTTGCCGCCCTCCAGCTTCTGAATAAAGATGACGGCCACGTTCTTGTGGCACCTGGAACACAGTGTCGGCTGCATATGGTTCACTCCTTTGGGGCATGGATGTGGTCAACCGGGGCATGTCCCTTACCCCGGACAAAAATTCTAATCCGAAATTATGAACTGCGTATGAAGGTTTGACATCTATTTTGTCTTTTTCTTTCCAGTGATGACAAGATATTGCCGCAGATAGTCCAGAAACGCGGCGATGGTCAGCACCAGGGCGGCGGAGATCATCACCGTGGCCCAGGTCTCTGGGATGGAGGGGAAGAGGACCAGGGCGGCGCACACCACGAAGAACACAAAGGTGCTGGACTTGCCCAGCCAGTTGGAGGGGATAACGTCGTCGATTTTCCCCAGCATGGAGACTGCGCCCAGCCCCATGGCGGCCTCTTTGATGAAGAAGATGACCACCGCCCATACGGGGATGATGCCGGCCACGGTGATGCACACGATGACCGTGAAGGTCATCAGCTTGTCGGCCAGGGGGTCCAGGATGCGGCCCAGCCGGGTGACCATGTTGAAGTGGCGGGCGATATAGCCGTCGGCAATGTCGGTGAGAAAGGCCAGGGCGTAGATCCCCACGGCCACATAGCGGGCATGGGGCCAGGGCTGGAAGAAGACGATGGCAAACACCGGCACCAGCGCCAGGCGGAACAGGGAGAGAAGATTGGGGATGTTCATGGACGGTCACCTGATTCCTTCCGTTCAGTTTCTTTTGTAGCGCGGGCTCACAGGCCCGCCAGAAGGGTCATGGGATTGGTGGTCATGAAAAAGCGGAGCAGGGTGGTCTGCTGTACGGCCTCCTCCGGGATGAGGGAGCCGGAGAAGCGCAGCAGCCACGCGGCGACAAAGAGGAAAATGCAGCCCTTGAGAAAACCGAAGGCCGCGCCCCCCAGCTTGTTCAGGGCGTTGAGGCCGGGCAGCTTGGACACCAGGTCCAGGGCGTGGGACAAAATGGTCCAGGCGATAAGGATGAGGAGGAAGAACACCAGAAACAGGATGGCGTAGGCCGCCGACTGGGCGATGGCGGCCGCCACGGCCGCGGCCGCGCTGGCCGCCGCGTCGGTCAGGCCCTGGCTGACCGCCTGGTCGATGGACTCCACCAGGTCCTCGTAGAGCCCCATGTCCCGCAGCACGTCCAGCACACCGGACAGGGGCACGTCCTCCGGGGCCAGGGCGCCCTCTCCGGCGGCGCCGCTCTGGATGGCGGCGTTCAGCTGCTCCTCGATGGCGGCGGCGAACCGGGGCTCCAGGGCCGCCCCCACCCGGGGGGCCAGGACGCCCGCCAGGAAGGAGGCCCCCACCAGGGCCACGATGACGGCCACCAGTCCGCACAGGGAGAGGACAAAGCCCTTGGAGGCCCCTCTCCACAGGAAGAACAGCAGGATCAGCACAATGGCTACATCAAACAGAAGATACGGCATATTTGAGATACCTCCAGGGGAAAGCGGGTGGTTTGGGTCATTCCGGGATATAGAGCCAGGCCTCGCGGCTGCTGACCAGCATGGCCGTGCCGTCGGAGCGCATCAGGACCTTCTGGGCCCCGCTGGTGCCCTCCAGGGTGCTGTACGGCTCGTCGCCGGAGGTGTAGATCTCCAGCCGGTCGGCGGTGAGGAGGGCCACATACCGCCCGGCGGCGGACAGGGAGAGGACCTGCTCCTCCACCGCGCGGGAGGAGAGCACCGCGCCGTCCGGTCCCACGGTCACCAGGTCGGCCTGGCTGCCGGTCTGGTATCGGCCCAGCAGAAGGGTGGCGTACCCGTCCCCCTCCAGGGAGAACTCCTTCAGATAGCGGCCGCTGTAATCGTAGCTGCCCAGCAGCTGTCCCTCGGCCGAAACGGCGGACACGCTGGTCTCCCCCAGGGCCCAGAAGGCCCCGCCGCTCTCCCGCAGGTCCAGGACCACATTGTTGCCCAGAGAGCAGGTGTAGTCGGGGGTGGGGACGGTGTCCGCGCTGAGGTGGTCCAGCACATAGAGCTCCAGCCGGCTCTCGAACACGCCGCCGGTCTGTCCCATGGTGACCACCGCCAGGGTGGTGTTGTCCGATGAGACCGCCGCGTCCATCACGAAGCTGCTGGACAGGTGGAGCTGGAGCAGGCGCTGGAGGCTGCTGTCATAGACCGCCACCGCGCCCCGGTAGCCGCTCTCCTGCAGGGTGACGGCCAGATAGCCGGCGGAGTTGACGCGGGCGGAGAGGATGCTGCTTCCGCTGTCCATGGTGAGGGAGACGGCCAGCTCCAGGCCATGGAAGACACGGATCTCCCGGCCGCCCACATCGTAGGCCAGGGACCAGTTCCCCGCCGCCATGGCCGCGGGGCTGGACAGGGAGACCGCCTCGTCCACATACCGGGTCCCGCTGTCCGAGAACAGGCGCACCCCCACGGTGGAGCAGGTGAGGAGCCCCCCGTCCACCGACAGGAACAGGTCGCTGCCGCTCCCGCCGTGGGAGAAGGGCTGGGCCTGGCCGCTGTCGGCCCGGGAGAGGGAGCGGTAGGTGAACAGCCGCCGGAGAGAGTCGAAATTCAGCTCATCCCGGTAGGCCACCAGGGCCACCGCGCCCACCACCAGGGCCAAGGTCACCAGAAAGGCGATAAGCCGCAGGAGGATATTCGGTTTTTTCCGGGGCTTCTCTGCGGCCTGGGGGGCCTCATCCGGCTTGTCTCTCATCAGTATATGCTCCTGTGGTCGGGGTATGACGGGGGGTCACAGCACGTCCTCGTCATACCAGAGATTGGTCATGTAGAGCCCCCCGGGGGGGACGGTGGGGCCGGCCGCCGTGCGGTTTTTGTTCTCCAGGATGCGGGAGACCGCCTCGGGGGGGAATTTGCCCTCGGCGGCGTAGACGCAGGTGCCCACCATGGCCCGCACCATGTTGTAGAGAAACCCGTCGGCGCACACCCGGCACTCGATGAGCGCCCCGGAGCGGGATATGTCGAAGTAGTGGACCGTGCGCACGGTGGTGCGGGTCTCGGTGCCCACCGAGCGGACGGCGGCAAAGTCGTGGGTGCCCACGAAGCGGTCGGCCGCCGCCTGCATGACCCCCTCGTCCAGGTGCTTGGGGTAGAACCAGGCCCGGTCCACATAGAAGGCGTTGCGGATATGGGAGTTGTAGATGCGGTAGGTGTACTCCTTTTTCAGGCAGGAGCCGATGGCGTTGAACTCCTCGGGCACCTCGGTGGCCTTCACCACCACGATGTCGTCGGGCAGGCGGGTGTTCACCGCCAGGGGCAGCCGGTCGCAGGGGATGGAGGAACTGGTGCGGAAATTGGCCACATAGACCTCCGCGTGGACCCCGGCGTCGGTCCGGCCGGCGCCGGTGCACTTCACCGGGTGGCCCACCACCAGGGCCAGGCACTTTTCCAAGGTTTCGGCCACGGTGACGGCATTTTTCTGTACTTGCCAGCCGTGGTAGGCGGTGCCCACATACATCAATTTTAGCGCAATGTTTCTCATCAGAACTTAAGCCCACATTATAATTTTATTAAGTTTCGGCGCGCTCACAGGCCGAAATGGCCCAGGACACCCACCAGCACCGCGATGGCCGCTCCCCCCGCCAGGGCGATCACGTCCCGGCGGGCGTATTTCAGCTGCCGCAGCCGGGTGCGGCCCTCGCCGCCGTGGTAGCAGCGGCACTCCATGGCCACCGCCAGCTCGTCGGCCCGGCGGAAGGCGGAGATGAACAGGGGCACCAGCAGGGGCACCAGGGCCCGGGCCCGCTGGAGCAGATTGCCGGTGTCGAAGTCGGCCCCCCGGGCCTTCTGGGCGGACATGATCTTGTCGGTCTCCTCGATGAGCGTGGGGATGAACCGCAGGGCGATGGACATCATCATGGCCAGCTCGTGGATGGGGGCGTGGAGCTTCTTGAGGGGGCTGAGGAGGGACTCCAGCCCGTCGGTGAGGAGGATGGGGGAGGTGGTATAGGTCAGCAGGAAGGTGCCGCAGATGAGCATGCCGATGCGCAGCACCATAAAGACCGCCGCCCAGATGCCCTCCGGGTAGATCTCAAGGACCCAGAAGGAGACCAGGGGCGCGCCCTCCCCCTTGGTGTAGAACAGGTTGAGCAGGCCGGTGATGCAGGCGATGAAGAAGATGGGCTTCATCCCCCGCAGGATGGGGCGGAAACCCACCTGGGAGGCCAGGATGCAGGCGATGAGGGTGAGGAGCATGACGGCGTAGCTCACCACGTGGGAGCAGAGGAAGAGGGCCACGATATAGACCACAGTGAGCAGCAGCTTGGTCCTGGGGTCCAGCCTGTGGACCACGCTGTTGCCCGGGAAATACTGGCCCAGGGTGATGTCTTTCAGTGCCACTCACATCACCCCCTCGTCAGAAGAAGCCTGCTCCATTCCATTTCCGGCGGCTTCGCGGGGGCCCCGGCCCAGCGCGGCGAGCAGGGCGGCGCGGGCCTGTTCGATGGTATAGACCGAGGGGTCCACATCGGCCCCCAGGGCCCGCAGGCGGTGGAACACCCGGGTCACGGTGGGCACGCCCAGGCCCATGGCGGACAGCTCATCCCCGTGGGCAAAGACCTCCCGGGGCGTACCCGCAAAGGGGATGCGGCCGTCGTTGACCACCACCAGGCGGTCCACCGTCCGGGCCACCTCCTCCATGGAGTGGGAGACCAGGATGATGGTGGCGTTCTTGGCCAGGTGGTAGTCGTGGATATTGCCCAAAATGGCCTCCACCCCCACCGGGTCCAGCCCGGCGGTGGGCTCGTCCAGGATGAGCACCGACGGCTCCATGGCGATGACCCCGGCGATGGCCACCCGGCGCTTCTGCCCGCCGGAGAGCTCAAAGGGGGAGAGCTCCAGCTGCTGGTCGGTGAGGCCCACGAAGGCGGCGGCCTCCCGCACCCGGCGGTCCACCTCCCCCTCGTCGCAGCCCATGTTCTTGGGGCCGAAGGCGATGTCCTTGTACACGGTCTCCTCAAAGAGCTGGTACTCCGGGTACTGGAACACCAGCCCCACCTGGAAGCGGGTCTGGCGGGTGCGCTCCTTGCTCTCCCAGATGTCCTGCCCGGCGAAGAGGACCCGGCCCGAGGTGGGCTTTAAGAGCCCGTTCAGGTGCTGGATGAGGGTGGACTTGCCAGAGCCGGTGTGGCCGATGATGCCCAGGTACTCCCCCCGGTAGGCGGTGAAATCCACATCAATGAGGGCGCCGTGCTCAAAGGGGGTGCCGGCGGAGTAGATATGGCAGAGCTTCTCTGTCTGAAGGATGGCTTCCAAATGGCTTCATTCCTCACATGGTTTGGTGCACGCCCCGGAGGGGTCGCGCCCGGTCCCCGCGAAAAAGCCGACGGCCGCCCCCGCGGGGAGGGGGAGCGGCCCGGAGGTCAGCAGAACAGATGGTAGAGGGCCTGGGCGCACGCCTCGTCACTGAGGGCGTCCAGGGGCAGGTCCAGCCCGTCCTGCCGGAGGGTCCAGCACAGCTCCACCGTTTCCGGGACGGTGAGCCCCACGGCCTTGAGCTCCTCCACGCGCTGAAAGACCTCCCTGGGCGGGCCGTCGGCGATGACCTTTCCCCTGCTCATGACCACCAGACGGTCGGCCTGGGCGGCCTCGTCCATGTGGTGGGTGATGAGGACCACGGTGATGCCCTTCTCCCGGTTGAGGGCCTTGATGGTGCGCATCACCTCGTCCCGGCCGTTGGGGTCCAGCATGGCGGTGGGCTCGTCCAGCACGATGCACCGGGGGGCCATGGCGATGACCCCAGCGATGGCCACCCGCTGCTTCTGCCCGCCGGAAAGGAGGTGGGGGGCGTGCTCCCGGTACTCGTACATGCCCACGGCCTTCAATGCCTCGTCCACCCGGCGGCGGATCTCCTCCGGGGGGACCCCCAGGTTCTCCGGGGCGAAGGCCACGTCCTCCTCCACCACGTTGGCCACGATCTGGTTGTCCGGGTTCTGGAACACCATGCCCACGGTGCGGCGGATGTCCAGCAGAAGGTCCTCGTCCACCGTGTCCATGCCGTCCACATAGACCTTGCCCCCGGAGGGGAGGAGAATGGCGTTCAGGTGCTTGGCCAGGGTGGACTTGCCCGAGCCGTTGTGGCCAAGGACGGCCACGAAGGAGCCCTCCTCAATGGCCAGATCCACCCCGTCCAGCACCACGGGGGAGATGCCCTCCGCCTCGGCATAGGAAAAGCGGAGGTCCTCGGTTTTGATGATGGCGTTGCTCATGTCAGCACTCCAATCGGGGCGCGGGCGGGAGGCGGAGCTCCCGCCGCGCGGTCAGGTTCGTGTCCACCGGCCCGAGGCCCCTGCGGGAAGGACCAGGCCGGTCTCGGTGACGGGGAGGCCCAGCTCGTCGCTCTCGGTGTGTCCGCCGTACCGGCGGGTGATGAGGGTCTCCAGAATGTAGGTGAGCACCGACGGGGCCAGCCCCGTGGTGTAGGAGTTGATGAGGAAGAAGAGAGGCTCGTCGGAGAGCACCCGGGACACCAGCTCCACGAAGGGGTAGAGGTTCTCCTCCAGCTTCCAGATTTCGCCGGAGGGCCCCCTGCCGTAGGAGGGGGGGTCCATGATGACCGCGTCGTACCGGCGGCCCCGGCGGATCTCCCGCTCCACAAACTTGGCGCAGTCGTCCACAATCCAGCGGATAGGGGCCTCCTCCAGGCCGGAGCTCTTGGCGTTCTCCCGGGCCCAGGCCACCATGCCCCGGGCAGCGTCCACGTGGCAGACGCTGGCCCCGGCGGCAGCGCAGGCCACCGTGGCCCCGCCGGTGTAGGCGAAGAGGTTGAGCACCGAAATGGGACGTCCGGCCCGGCGGATCAGGTCCCCGGCCCAGTCCCAGTTGGCCCCCTGTTCGGGGAAGAGGCCGGTGTGCTT
>DVHW01000202.1 GCA_018711785.1 Candidatus Galloscillospira excrementavium | reverse complement strand
CCCCACCCCCAAGGGCTACCCCCGCCGCTGGGCCAAAATTCAAAAGGCTCCCCTCTAAAACCCGCAAAACCGCGCAAATATTTTTATATTTTGCACAAAAACCATTTGAATGTTTGGTGTTTTTGTGATAGAATGCTATCGTATGGACAGGAGGCGCACAGATGGCGACCGCAATCGCAATCACGTCAGGCAAGGGCGGCACCGGAAAGACCTCGCTGACCGGCGGGGTGGCCTCCTGTCTGGCCGCCCTGGGCAGCCGGGTGCTCTGCATCGACATGGACATCGGCATGCGGAACCTGGACATCTCTCTGGGGATGACCGACCGGGCGCTGATGGATTTTACCGACGTGCTCTCCGGCCGGTGCAGCCTGGAGCGGGCGGCGGTTCCCCACCCGGTCATTGAGGGGCTCTATCTCCTCAATGCGCCCCTCACCCTCTCCGGCCCCCTTCCGCTGAACGAGATGGCCGATTTGGTGGCCGCGGCCAAGACCCAGTTCGACTATATCCTGATGGACTCCCCCGCCGGCCTGGGAGATGGGTTTCACCTGGCCACCCGCTGCGCCGACCGGGCAGTCGTGGTCTCCACCACCGACTCCTCCGCCCTGCGGGACGCCCAGCGGACGGTGGCAGTGCTGACCGGCATACTCCCCCACATCCACCTGGTGGTCAACCGGGTGCAGCCCAAGCTGCTGCGCCGGCTCCACACCACCATTGACGACGCCATGGACACCGCCGGCCTGCCCCTGCTGGGGGTGGTGCCCGAGGACAGCCAGGTCATGCTCTCCGCCAATACCGGCCAGCCCCTCATCCTGACCAGCCGCCGGGGCGCCGCGGTTGCTTACTTAAACATCGCCCGCCGCCTCATGGGGCAGAGAGTCCCGCTGATGAAGATTCGTTGATTTTATTTTTGAGAAAAGAGGTTTGACCATGAACATCGCACTCATGAGTCACGACAAGAAGAAAGAGCTGATGGTCCAATTCTGCATCGCCTACTGCGGCATTCTCTCCAAGCACACCGTCTGCGCCACCAACACCACCGGCAAGCTGGTGGCGGAGGCCACGGGCCTTCCGGTCAACCTCTTCCTCTCCCACGCCCACGGCGGCATCCAGCAGATCGGCGCCCGCATCGCCTACAACGAAATCGACATGGTCCTCTTCTTCACCGATCCCCAGTCCAATGACCTGGACGCCGACCTGCGGTACATCACCCGCCTGTGCGACCAGTACAACATCCCCTTTGCCACCAATCTGGCCACGGCGGAAATGCTCATTCTCGGCCTGCAGCGGGGCGATCTGGACTGGCGCGACATCGTTCGGCCCAAGACCACCAAGCCCCTCAAGGCCTGAGCTTGCCCATCCGGCGGGAGGCGGACTGCCCTTGCGGTCTGCCTCCCGTATTCGCAGAAAGGAGGCCCTAGATGAAGCGCAGCACGGTCTTCCTCGCTGCGGGCATCGCCGCTTTCCTGCTCCTGGCCGCGGCCACCTTCCGCCTGGGGAGCCAGGTGGGCGACCTGAAAAACCAGGTGGACAGCCTCCAAAGCAGCCTGACCCAGATGGAAAGCTCCCTCCGGCGGGACGTCTCCGGCATCTCCTCCAGCGTCCAGGCTGCGCTGGAGGAGCAGGCCAGCCTGTTTGCCGCCACGGACACCCGCCTCACCTACGCGGACGGCCAGCTGGTCCTCACCGTTTCGGTCCGGCCCAAGGAGCTGGGAGCGGAGGAGACCCTCTCCCTGTCCGCCAATGGGTTCAGCGCCCCCATGGCTGCCGGAGCCGACGGCTCCTACACCGCCACCCTCTCCCTCCCCCTCGCCGGGGAGGTCGACCCCGTGGTCACCTTCCTCTCCGCCGCCGGCACCCGGCAGGTGGAGCTTGGCCCTCTGGGGACAAGCAGCGTCCTCACGGTCCGGGGCAGCAGCGTCCTGGACTGGGGCGATGACAATGACACGGTGTGGATCTATGTAGACCTCACTCCCGACAGCGCCGGCGCGGTGGCCGGTGCGGAGGACGTGGCCTCCCTGACTCTGCAGGTGATAGACAACGGCGCCGCGGCGCAGGGGGGCGCCCTGCTGGGCACCGTTCCCCTGACCCTCTCCGCTCCTCCCGCAGAGGACGCCCCTCTGGCTGACCCAGAAACGGCAAAGGACGCGCTTTTGTGGTACGCCGCCGACGTGAGCGGATATACCCGGGGGGAGACCTGTAATCTGTCCTTCCGGGCCGAGCCCACCACCGCCGGCGGCCTGGTCCTCACCGACACAAACATGACGGCCTCATTTCAGAAAACCGGTGTCAACAGCGGCGGTGACTATGGCGACTTCTCCCTCTCGCCGGACTGGGCGGAATAAGGATTGACTTTTTCCCCTGTTTGGGATAGGATAGACAGGCAAAACCGCACTGACGGGGCAAGTACCGCCGCACACCGCCGCACCAGAGAGGGACGCCTTGGCTGAGAGCGCCCGCGGCAAGGAGCCCGGGAGACAGCCCTACCAGCGGGCCTGGAGACAGGCGCGGTCCCCTTCCCGCACCAGAAGGACACGAGGGGGCGGCCCGGCCGCCCCGAACATGGGTGGCACCACGGAAGCGGGCGCTTTCGTCCCATTGGCGGGATGAAAGCGCTCTTCTTGTATCGTTTGATTCCGTTTTGTATTTTTTGTCCTTTATTATACGAATCATCATTGATTTTGCGGTGCAAAATGCCTCCGGGTCCCGATCCACAGCGGCCCGGCGGCCCCCTATCCATCAACAAAGGAGTTTTCACCATGGAACGCATCAAGCCCCGTACCCTCTCCGGCTTCCTGGAGCTGCTGCCGGCGGACCAGGTCCTCTTTGACCGCATGGTCGCCCTGCTCCGGGAGAGCTATTCCCTCTACGGCTTCACCGCCCTGGACACCCCCCTGGTGGAGTCCAGCGAGATCCTCCTGGCCAAGGGGGGCGGCGAGACCGAAAAGCAGATCTACCGCTTCACCAAGGGGGACAGCGACCTGGCTCTCCGCTTTGACCTGACGGTGCCCCTGGCCAAGTATGTGGCCCTGCACTACAACGACCTCTCCTTCCCCTTCCGCCGCTTCCAGATCGGCAAGGTCTACCGGGGAGAGCGGGCCCAGCGGGGCCGGTTCCGGGAGTTCTACCAGGCCGACATCGACGTCATCGGTGACGGGAAGCTGGACATCCTCAACGAGGCGGAGATCCCCTCCATCATCTACCGGGCCTTCACCGCCCTGGGCCTGCGCCGGTTCCGCATCCGCATCAACAACCGCAAGGTCTTGAATGGCCTCTTTGCCGCCCTGGGGCTGGAGGAGCGGGCCGGGGACGTGATGCGCACCATCGACAAGCTGGAGAAGATCGGCCCGGACAAGGTGAAGGCCATCCTGGCCGACGACTTCGCCGTCCCCGCCGACACGGCGGAGGAGCTCCTCGCCCTCCTCTCCGCCCCCGACCCCATGGCCGCCCTCGCCCCCTTCCGGGGGAGGAACGGCCTTCTGGACCAGGGCATCGCCGAGCTGGAGACCGTGGTGAAATACCTGGCCGCCTTCGGCGTGCCGGAGGACCACTTCGCCGTGGACCTGACCATCGCCCGGGGCCTGGACTACTACACCGGCACGGTGTACGAGACCGTCATGCTGGACCACCCGGAGGTGGGCTCCATCTGCTCCGGGGGGCGGTATGATAACTTAGCGGAATATTATACA
>DVHW01000201.1 GCA_018711785.1 Candidatus Galloscillospira excrementavium | reverse complement strand
TTGGACCGGGCCCCGTTCATACACTTAGGAAAGAATTACTCGCTGTCGTCGCCGTTCAGGTAACGGAAGAAGGCCATGTTGACATAGAGGTCAACTACGTCCACGCTCAGGTCGGGGGCCTCCTCAGAGACGACCCGCACGATCTCAGCGTTGTTGCCAGCCAGGCTGAAGGGGTGGATGCTGTACGCGCCGTTGTGGATGACGTTGTCCTGAATGAGGGTGTAGGCCTCAGTATCCGCCATGGGGACGGTGGAGGTGTACAGAGGCTGCCACCAGGCACCTGCCAGCAGGGAGGGCGTGAAGGAGCCGTCCTCATTCTCGTTGGCAATCCACTTCTTGGCGTACTCGTTGACAATGCCGTCAAAGGCGTTCTTGTCCTCGATGGAGTCAAACTCCAGCTTCATATCGTACTCGGTGGCGTAGCAGAGCCAGCGGTCGGTGCCCTCGATCTGGCGCAGCTCATAAGTGGGGGTGGACTCCACCTGGGTGGGATCGCCCCACTCCACCATGTACTCATAGATGGAGGTCTTGGGCTCCAGCTGGATCAGAGCGTCGATGCCCTCGCTGTTGAGCAGGGCGATGAGCTGCACGGCGTGGGTGATGTCGCTGTGGCCGTACTGGAGGGTGTACTCGGACAGGAAGTTGGCGTTATAGCCGTCGAACTTCAGGTTGTAGCCGGTGGAAGCCTGCTGGAGGACCAGCTGCTCGCCCAGGGAGGAGAGGACAGGATCGTCAAAATTGCCGAAGGAGTCCCAGGCGGCCTGGAGCTTGGAGTAGATATCACTGTCGCTGGCCCGGCCCAGATAGCGGCGGCCCTGGCCGGAGATGTTGACGGCGTTCATCAGCAGGGTGTTGGCGGTCTCGGCGTCCAGAGCGGCGTCAAAGTCGAAGGTGGCATAGGCCAGGTCGCTGTCCAGAGCGGCGGCCACATAGGCGGCCGCTTCGCCCTCCATGGCGGGCAGGCCGTAGGCAGCAATGCGCTCGTTGGCCTTGGCGTTGTTGTCGCGGGTGTAGGTCTGAGCCAGCTCATCCAGACCGGCGGCCTTCACGGCAGCCACCACGGCATCGGCCACGGTCAGGTCGCCGGTGCCCTCGGTGGCGGAGCCGCCGATGGCCTCCAGCGCGGCGTCAAAGGCGGCGCGGCTCACAGTGCCGGAGAGGGGCGCGATGTCAAAGTACTCCTCCAGGTACTCCGCCGCCTTGGGGTCGGCCTCATAGCCGCTGACATAGGCGGTGGTGGTGGACTCGTCCCAGCCGATGTCCTTGCCCAGGGCGTCGCCCAGGGCGCGGATGGGCAGGTAAGTGGTGCCGCCGGTCAGAAGGGCATCCACCTGATCCCCCTGAGAGTTGCGGGGGTCGACCTTCTGGTCATCCACATAGATGGTGACGCCGGTGGTGGCATTGAGCTGGACCATCTCAGCGGCGGCGGGGATTGCCAGCGCCGCCACCATGGCGACCACCAGCAGACCCGACAGGAAACGGGAACGATGCTTCTTCATACGTGTAGGACTCCTTTCATTTCATCTGCATAGATTATTGAAACCACCCCGTCGTGGAATCAACCAAAGAAAGGATAAACGCTCAACGCTTCCCTTTGTCGTAAATCTCGCCCAGAGCCCGGGGTGCCCGGTTGCTCTTGGAGAAGAACACCAGCAGAAGCAGTGTGACCACATAGGGCAAGGTCATAAATATGTCGGTAAAAGCAGAGGGAAGCTCCATGATCTGGGTCAGAGCGGTACCGCCGGAGCGGGCGAAGCCGAAAATCAGACAGGCGCCCAGGGTGGGCAGGATCTGCCAGTTGCCGAAGATCAGAGCGGCGATGGCCAGATAGCCATAGCCCATGTAAATAGCGGAGGAAAACTGCACCGAGATGGAGTAGGCAAAGCAGATGCCGCCCAGACCGCACAGGGCACCCGAGAGCATGACCGCCAGGAACCGAACCCGGCCCACCTCCACACCGGCTGCGTCCACCGCGTGGGGGTTGTCCCCGCAGGCCCGCAGATGCATACCGAAGGGGGTCTTATAGAGCACGTACCAAGCGATCACAGCCACCACGATGATGATGAGCTCAAAGGGATATACATTGGTGAAGATGGCCCCCAGTACCGGGATGTCGGACAGAACGGGGACAGTCCAGCGCACCGAGGTGATCAGGCGGAAGCGATTGGAGGCCTGGCCGGTGAGAACCGTGGAGATCTCACTGGTGAGGAAGGTGGTCAGGGCGGTGGCCAGAATGTTGATGACCACGCCGCTGATGACCTGATTTGCCTTGAATTTGACGCAAAGCACGGCGTGAACGATGGCATACAGTCCGCCGCCGAGGAAAGCGAAAAGCATGGCAATGACCATAGGCACTTGGCTGTCCGCAGCGAAGAAACCGGAAACCAGAGTTGCCGCCAGCGCACCGGTAAAAGCCCCCATGCCTTGAAAGCCTTCCACGGCCAGGTTGGTCACACCACTGCGCTCGCAATAGATGCCGCCGATAGCCATGATGAACAGCGGAATAGCGAAGGAGAGGCCATCAATGATGATCATGTTGACATAAGTCATGCTTGGGCCTCCTTTCCACCGGCCTGGCGGCCAGCGGCGAGGTTTTTCGTATCCTCTTCCCGCTGGCGGCTGCGGTTGATGAGATAGGCAAAGAAGGCACCGCAGGCCGAGAAGAGCAGGATCAGGCCAGTAATGAGAGAGGCGATCTCCGCCCGCACACCAATCGAAGACTGGAGATAGGTGCTGCCTTTGTCGATGACAGAGATGAGCAGGGAGGAGAAAATGATTCCGATGGGGTTGGAGTTGCCGAGGATGCACACAGCGATGGCATCAAAGCCAGTGGAGATGAGCACATCGGGTTGGATAGAACCGTAATAGCCGAGATAATAGGTGACACCGGCCAGCCCGGCCAGGGCCCCGGAGAGCGCCATGACCAAAATTGTGCTGCGGCCCACATTGATACCAGCGTACTTGGAGGCTATCGGGTTGCCGCCAATAGCCCGCAGCTCAAAACCGAGCTTCATCTTGGAAAACATAAACTGGACCAGGATCACGGCGACCACCGCAAGGATGATCCCCAGTGGGATATCCATCTTCAGCCCGCCGATCTCCACGTCCTGAAGAGTAAGACGGGATGCCTCGCTCACCGGCCAGGACTGCCGGGTGTTAGGATTGTTAATGGCGGTCTTGACAAAAAAGCTGACAACATATCGAATGATGTAATTGAGCATAATGGCCGAAACAACTTCGTTGATGTTCCACTTGGTCTTAAGGAACCCGATGAAGGCGGCCACAACAGCACCGGTGACCAGACCGATGAGGACGACCAAAGGCTTGGCCACAGCGGCAGGCAGGGTTTCGGCATATCCGACGGCCACGGTGGCGATAAAACCGGAGAGGAGCATTTGGCCAGACACGCCAATGTTGAAGTAGCCCGCCCGCATAGCCACAGCTACCGCCAGGGAGGCGAAGAGCATGGGCGTCCACGCGTCGACCAGCCCCAGAAAATCCGTAAACATATTTTGCTTGGCACCGTATGCCCGTTTGGGAATGACACCAGAACCCTGGAGAAAACTGGCAAAAGCCTCGAACGGATTTTTACCCATGACAAGCAGCACGATAGAACTGACGATCAGGCTGATGAGAACCGCCAGGATGGGAATGGTGATGCGCTGGCGTTTCTCATCCCCCATCAGGAACAGGATCCCCCGGGTCACCGGATTAACCCGCTTCATCTTGCTTCACCCCCATCATGAACTGGCCTACCTCGTTGGTGGTCAGGGTGTCTGCCGGAGCGATCTTGAGCAATTCGCCGCTGAAAATGACTCCGATGGTATCAGCCAGCCCCATGATCTCATCCAGCTCCAGGGAGATGAGCAGAATGGCCCGGCCCTTGTCCCGCTCCGCCAGGATCTGACGGTGGATATTCTCAATGGCGCCGATGTCCAGGCCCCGGGTGGGCTGGACAAAAATCATCAGCGGGGATTCCAGCTCGATCTCACGGGCCACGATGGCCTTCTGCTGGTTGCCGCCCGACATGGAACGGACCACAGTTTCTCTGCCTTGCCCAGACCGGATATCGTACTCCCCGATGAGCCGGTCTCCGTACTGGGCAAAGGCGGCTCGGTTGAGGATGCCCTTTTGGCAGAAGGGCTCCTTATAGTAAGTTTTAAGTGCCAGATTGTCCTGAAGAGTAAAGTCCAAAATAAGGCCCACACTCTGTCGGTCTTCCGGGATGTAGGACATGCCCAAGTCGGTGCGCTGACGCACACTCATATGGGTGATGTCCTGGCCGTTCAGGGTGATGGTGCCCTCGGCCGCATCGGCCATGCCGGCCACTGCGTCGGCGATCTCCACCTGACCGTTGCCCGAAACGCCTGCAATAGCAAAAATTTCTCCGGCACGGACCGAGAAAGAGACATCCTTCACCACCGGGAAGTTGTCGCGGTTCTTCACGGTCAGATGCTCCACCCGCAGGACCTCCGCACCGTACCTTGGGGGGGCCTTGTCTACCACAAAGTCTACCTCGCGGCCCACCATCAGGTTGGCCATGGTCTGAGTGGAGGTGGTGGCCACGTCCAGCACATCGATGAGCTTACCGCGGTTGAGGATGGCACAGCGGTCGGCCACCTGCTTGATCTCCTCCAGCTTGTGGGTGATCAGGATAATGGTCTTGCCGCTGTCACGCAGGCCACGGATGATCTGGAGCAGGAACTCGATCTCCTGGGGAGTGAGGACGGCGGTGGGCTCGTCAAAGATGAGGATTTCTGCCTCGCGCCAGAGCATCTTCAGGATCTCCACCCGCTGCTGGGTGGAGACATTGATGTTCTCGATCTTGGCCGTGGGATCCACTTCCAGGCCGTACTGCTTGGACAGGGCAGATACCTTCTCGATGGTGCCTTTGATGTCCACCACGGGGAGGAGCCCTAAACGGCGCTTTGGCTCGATGCCAAGGATGATGTTTTCTGCGATGGTGTAGTTGCTCACCAATTTGAAATGCTGGTGCACCATGCCGATGTTGAGCTTGGTGGCATAGTTGGGCGAGGAGATGTGCTCCAGCTTGCCACGGACATAGATCTCACCCTCATCAGGCTCGTACATCCCGAAGAGCATGCTCATCAGAGTAGACTTGCCTGCGCCGTTTTCTCCCAACAGGGCGAAGATCTCCCCCTTTTTGATGCCAAGAGAAATGTCGTCATTGGCGATGATGCCCGGGAAACGCTTGGTCACATGCCGCATTTCCACGATATACTCGTCCGCCATCCACATCACGCTCCTTCTTGCTTGATTTTCCTGAGGTGGCCTCATCCCAGCCCGGCGGTACCGGACTTGGATCAAAACACCTCAGCCGAATGACCAAGAAAAAGGAGGAGCATTGGAAAAGCAAAATAAGAAAGCGGGGCGCTCCGAAGGGACCAGACAGTCAAACATACGGAGCGCCCCGGGATCAGACGCTAAGGAAGATCTGAAAGGGACAGGAAAATTTACAGGCCGGGGAATTCCTCAGGGGTATAGCCATTGGAACCGGAAGCGGGAACAATGGTGCCGTCTTTCACCTGGGGATAAAGCTCAGCCAGGGCGTCCAGGGTCTCCTGGGACAGCTGCTGGCGGCCCTCGGCGGAGACATAGCCGGTGGAGTCGGTGGAGGCGTCCAGAGTGTAGTTGCCGCCCTCAAAGGTACCGTCCACGATGGCGTTGAGCTGGCGCTCTACGTTGATGGCCATGTTCTTCAGCGCGGAGGTCAGGATGATGTTGCTGTCGCCATTGGCGCCGTCGTCATACTGGTCCACGTCGCAGCCGATGACCATGCAGGTGCCGGACTCCTTGGCCGCAGCGAATACACCGTTGCCGGAGCCGCCGGCGGCCACGAACATGATATCCACGCCCTCACGGATGAGAGCCTCGCCCAGGGTCTTGCCGGCAGCCTCATCCACAAAGTTGCCAGTATAGTTGCCACCCACATTGGTGCCGGTGGTGTCCACACCGGCGTAAGAGGCCAGCTCCACGATTTCGGCACTGGCACCCAGGTGAGTATTGGCGTAGTTCACACCGGACTCAAAGCCATACTGATAGTTGACGTTGGAGGGGAAGGGCTGGCCGGTAACCACAGCCACCTTGCCGCTCTGGGTCTCCATGGCGGCGGCGACGCCGGCGAAGAAGCCGCCCTCCTGCTCGGCAAACTGCATGGCGTAGACATTGTCCAGACCGCCCTCGATGGTCACGCCCTCTGCATCAGTGGGGAAGGTGTCCACGAGGATGAAATACTTATCCGGGTTATCCTGGGCCACGGGGCCGATGGCGGCGGACTGGAAGCCAGTGGTCACCAGCACATCATAGTCGGCGATAATGTCGCTGACCATCTGAGCCACAGCGGCGGAGTCACCCGTCTGCTCCTGAAGGGCAGTCACAGTGTCGATGTCGCCCCGGGAGGCGATAAAGTTCAGGATACCGTTGTAGTTGTCCTCGTTGAAGGACCCGTCGTCCACGGTGTTGGGGCTGGTGACGATGGCGATGCGCAGACCCTCGTCGGCAGTGTCGCCGCCGTCATCGGGGGCGGGGGTGGTGTCACCACCCTGCTCGGTGCCTTGGGCGGGGGTGGGGGTGGCGTCTGCGGAGTCGTTGCCGCAGGCGGCCAGGGCCAGGACCATCACAAGGGAGAGGCCCAGGGCGGCGAAACGCTTGCTCAGTTTCATGTTCAAGTTTCCTCCTTTTTATAAAGAAAGAGTGGATTTCTCCCAGGGCCGCGGGCGGGGCCTTTCGGTCGGAGAGGGCGCGCCTTTGCAACCGGACCCCGGAGCGATTCGGGCAGACCTCCGCGAACGGGCCGTGGGAATATAGTAATCATACTATCTGCGTGGAGATTTGACAAGCTGTAATTTGCACAAAATGTCCAGAAATCGCGGTTTTCTTTGGAGCCGGCGGCCCTTGCGGCCTGAACTATTTCAGCACCGAAGGAAACAGATGGGACTTGCCCGCCGCAGCCTTTTTCCGGTCCCACTCGACGAGCAGACGCAGCGCCTCCGCGCCCACCAGGCAGGCCCGGGCCTCTCCGCCGTCGTCCCCTACCTCGCCGGTGAGACGGTGGACTACCACCGAGGCGCACATGCCCGCCCGCAGACCAAACAGCCGGGCCAGGGTGAACAGGGCGGAGCCCTCCATGTCGAAGTTGAGTACTTTGGCGGCCCGCAGGTCCTCGAACTCGGCGTCCATGCTCTGGCGCTTGTAGCCGCCAAAGCTGGGGCGGAGCTGGCCGGCGTAGAAGGAGGAGGTGGTGCACCCCACCCCCACATGGTAGGGGAAGCCCAGATTCTCGCAGGCCTGGACCAAGGCCATCACCACCTCGTAGGAGGCGGCGGAGGGGTACTCCTCCCGGACGTAGAGCTGGGAGGTGCCGTCCAAACGGACATTGCAGTCGTTGATGATGATGTCGCCAATCTTGATGTTCTCTTGAATAGTGCCGGTGGTACCCACCCGGATGAAGGTGTGGGCTCCCGCCGAGGCCAAGGTGGTCAGGGGGAACTCCAGGTTGGGACCGCCCATGCCGGTGGACATGGCGGAGATAGGAATACCCCGGAAGGTGCCGGTGGCGGCCCGGTAGCCCCGGTTCAGATCATACTCTTTGGCGGACCCGGCGTCCCACTGGCCGGCCATCAAAGTGATACGGTTGGGATTGCCGGGCAGCAGGACATACTCCCCCATGCCCGGGGCGAGAAAGCCCTCGGTGATGGCTCCGCCGGTCTCGGCGTCGCTCAGGCCCTGGCGTGCGGCGTCCACTTCCTTGTTCATAAGACGGACCTCCTTTCAAATGTTCAGACAGCTTACCGGAACAGAGCGGCCAGACTCTCGGTATAGGGGGCCCGGCAGATGCCCTTCTCGGTGACGATGCCGGCGATGAGGCTGTGGTCGGTGACGTCAAAGGCCGGGTTATAGCACTTCACCTCGGGCAGGGCCATGGGCTCGGCGTACCATTTCTCCCGGATCTCGCTGGGGTCCCGCAGCTCGATGGGGATGTGGTCCCCGTCGGGGCAGCTCAGGTCGATGGTGGAGGTGGGGCCCAGGACGTAGAAGGGGATGCCGTAGTGCTTGGCCAGGATGGCCACGCCGCTGGTGCCGATCTTGTTGGCCGCGTCGCCGTTGGCGGCGATGCGGTCGCAGCCCACGAAGCAGGCCTGGACCCAGCCGTTTTTCATGACGATGGAGGCCATGTTGTCGCAGATGAGGGTCACGTCGATGCCCGCCTTTTGCAGCTCGTAGGAGGTGAGCCGGGCGCCCTGGAGCAGGGGCCGGGTCTCGTCGGCAAAGACGTGCAGATTCATGCCCTTCTCCTTGCCCAGGAACAGGGGGCCCAGGGCGGTGCCGTACCGGGAGGTGGCCAGGGGGCCGGCGTTGCAGTGGGTGAGCACCCCGTCGCCGTCTTTGATGAGGGAGAGGCCGTACTCGGAGATCTTCCGGCACATCTCGATGTCCTCCTGGTGGATGGCCCGGCACTCGGCGCCCAGCAGGTCCAGGATCTCGGCCACGGACTTGCCGGCGTTGGCGGTGACGACCCCCTCCATCCGCTTCAGGGCCCAGCTCAGGTTGACCGCCGTGGGCCGGGAGGAGTTGAGGTACTCCGCCGTTTCATGGAACTTGGCGGCGAAGGCGGCGGGGTCGTCCAGGTCCCACTGGCGGGCCAGGGCGTAGATGCCGTACCCGGCGCAGATGCCGATGGCCGGCGCGCCCCGGACCTGGAGCAGCTTGATGGCGTCGTAGACCTCCTGGGCGGTGCGGAGGGTCAGGTACACCGTCCGATTGGGCAGCTGGGTCTGGTCGATGATGACCACGCTCTTCTCGTCGTCCCCCAGGCGGACGTTGTCGATGTGGGTGACCTGCTTGAGCTCGTCAGACATCCGAAACACTCCTATCTGTTCTGTATTTATAGTGAAATTGGCATTTGTTTTGGCCGGGGGCACTATGCGTTCATGTACCCGCCGTCGGCCACCAGCAGGTGGCCGTTCACAAAGTCGCTGGCCGCCGAGGCCAGGAACACCACCGGCCCCATCAGGTCCTTCGGCTCCCCCCACCTGCCCAGGGGGATCTGGGCGGTGATGGCGGCCACGGCCTCCTGGTTCTGCCGGAGCTTGGCGGTATTGTCGGTGACCATGTACCCGGGGGCGATGCCGTTGACCTGGATGTTGTACCGGCCCCACTCGTTGGCCCAGGCCCGGGTCAGGCCGTGGACGGCGTGCTTGCTGGCCACATAGGCCGCGTCCCCCGAGCCCCCCTTCAGGGACTGGACCGAGCAGGTGTTGATGATCTTCCCGTGGCCCAGAGCGATCATCTGCCGCCCGATCTCCCGGGTGAGGAGAAAGAGGGAGCGGAGGTTGACCTCCATCACCGCGTCGAAGTCGGCCATGGTGTGGTCCTCTGCGGCGGCGAGCTTGATGATGCCCGCGTTGTTGACCAGAATGTCCACCTTGCCGAAGGCGGAGATGGCCTCCTGGGCGATGGCGGCAGCGCCGTCGCTGCGGCTTAGATCGGCACAGATCTCATAGGCCCGGCGGCCTTCCGCCTCGATCATGGCTTTGGTGGACCCCATGCCGTGGAGCCCCACCCCCACGATATCGGCCCCCGCCTTGGCCAGGGCCACGGCCATGGCCTGCCCCAGGCCCCGGCTGACACCGGTGACCAGGGCGGCCTTGCCCTCCAGGGAAAACAGGGAGAGATCCATTGGCTTGTCCTCCTTTTTATCCGTAGATTTCATTGGGGAGGGGCTGCTCCGGGAGGAGGCAGTCCTCGTCCTCGAAGGCCGGGCAGACCACACAGGAGACCAGCACATAGTCCCCGTCGATGACCCGGGTGGTCTGCCACTGGTCCGCCGGGGCCATGAGCTGGAGGGGCTCCCCTGCCTCCAGCCGGGGGCCCAGGCGGAGCTTCCGCTCAGGCACCGGCGCGCCCCCCGTGCCGCCCAGGGTCATCTCCAGGCTGCCCCCCATGTGCCAGGTCCACACCTCGGTGGCCTTGAGCTGGTGCCAGCGGGAGATCTGGCCTTTTTCCAGGAAATAGTAGATGTAGCTGCAGGTGTCCCGCTCCCCGGCGATGCCGGGCAGGGCTCCGGCGGGGAGGGGGACGCCGCTGCGGGCCACAAAGGCGTACCGCCCCCCCTCGGGGTGGGGACGGAGCTGGAGCAGCTCGATGAGCCGCTCCGGAGTGTACTGCTGCATAGCGCCCTCCTTTCTCACGGGCGGGGCAGGGCCTCGAGGACCCGGATGCCCCGGTCGCGGAAGAACTCCCGCCAGACCCCGGTGGGGAGGAAATCCACCACCACGGCGTCCACGGCGGAAAAATCACAGATGTGGTAGAAATGGGTCTTGTCCAGCTTGGTGTGGTCCAATACCAGGAAGCGCTCCTTGGCGTGGCGGAACATGAGAGAGCGGATGCGCCCGCCCGCCGCGCTGCCGTCGGTGAGGCCGGCGGCGCGGTCGGCCCCCCGGCAGGAGACAAAGCACTTGTCCGCGTAGTAGGCCGACAGGGAATCCTCCGCCCCGCCGCCCACAAAGCACTGGTTTTTCCGGTCCAGCTCCCCGCCGGAGAGGACCAGCTTGCCCTTGCCGGAGGCGGCCAGGAGGGAGGCGGTCTTGAGGGAGTTGGTGACCACGGTGAGGGATTCCCGCTCCAGCAGCCGCCGGGCCACGGCCAGGCAGGTGGTGCTCTCGTCCAAAAACAGGGTGTCCCCCGCCCCAATCAGGGCGGCGCAGGCGGCGCCGATGGCGGCCTTGGACTCGGTGTAGAGGGTCTCCCGGATGGTGGCGTCCACCTCGTTTTTGACCCCGTCCTGGACGTAGGCCCCGCCGTAGGTCTTGATGAGGGCCCCCTCCTGCTCCAGGAGGGTCAGGTCCTTGCGGATGGTCTCTCCGGTGACGCCGAACCGGGCGCACAGGTCCTTGACCAGCACGCTCTTGTTCCGGCGGACCAGGGAGAGGATCTCCGAGCGCCGCTCCGGGGCCAGCAGGGCGGTGGAGGCGCCGCCGCGGCCCACGTCAGCCCTCCCGCTTTCCGGCCAGCTTGGCGTACATGCCCGCCTTGGCCCGGAGGGTGTCGGCCTGCTCCTGGGTGATCTCCACCCCGCCGCCGATGCGCTCCACATAGTAGAACACCTTGGCGGTCTGCTCCACGGTCTCCAGCCGGTCAAAGGCGGAGAGGAGGGTGGGGCCCCAGGCCAGTGCCCCGTGGTTGGCCAGGAGCACCGCGTTGTGGTCGTGGACAAAGGGCTTGACGCTGTTGGGGACCTCCTCGGTGGAGAGCATGGCGAACTCGGTCACCGGGATCTCCCCAAGCCCCACCACCATCTCGGCCAGATACCGCTCCTTCAGGGGGCGGCGGCAGATGGCGAAGGCGGTGGACAGGGGGGGATGGGCGTGGACCACGCTCATCACGTCGCTCCGCTCCCGGTAGACCATCAGGTGCATCTTGCTCTCCGAGGAGGGGTAGCGGTCCCCGTCCAGAATATTGCCCTCCAGGTCGCAGAGGACCAGCATATCGGGCTCCATGCGGCCCTTGCCCACCCCGGAGGGGGTGATGAGGACCTGGTCCGGCGCCACCCGGACCGACACGTTGCCGTCGTTGCTGACCACATAGCCCCGGTCGTACAGGAGGCGGCAGACCTCGCAGATCTCGCTGCGGACCTTCTCATAGCGTTCCATAAACCTCACCTTTCTCTGGCGGCAGAGCGCACCGGCCGCCGATCCAGCAGAACCGACCGCTTCGGGGGAGAAATCCAAACAAATCAAAGATGTGGGTGTTGGATTTTTCTGCTTTTCTTTAGTCTAACATAGAGGCATACAAAAATCAAGAGAAATGCCCACAAAGTTTTAGCGTAAATGAATAAAAACCGGCGCCTGCCGGCGGCTTTTCGCCGCCGGCAGG
>DVHW01000200.1 GCA_018711785.1 Candidatus Galloscillospira excrementavium | reverse complement strand
CAGATGTCAGGACATTAGAGGATAACGTGTTCTCCCTGATCGGGGAGAATTGGATGCTCATCACCGCCGGGACGGCGGAGCGGTGCAACACCATGACCGCCAGCTGGGGCGGCCTGGGGGTGCTGTGGGGGAAGAACGTGGCCACCTGCTACGTCCGCCCCCAGCGGTACACCAGAGAATTTCTGGAACGGGAAAACTACTTTACCCTCTCCTTCTTTGGCCCGGAGTACCGCAGGGAACTCTCCCTGTGCGGAAGCAAGAGCGGCCGGGATGTAGATAAAGTAAAGGAGTGTAACTTTACAGTCAGACAGACCCAGTGCGGCGCCCCCTATTTTGACCAGGCCCGGCTGGTGCTGGTGTGCCGCAAGCTCTACTGGCAGGACATGGACCCCGCCCACTTCCTGGACGGAGAGATCGACCGCCGGTGGTACCCGGAGAAGGACTACCACCGCATCTATATCGGGGAGATCGTGGAGGCCCTGAAACGGGCCTGAGACCCCCATGGAGGTTCTATGAGAGAGACACAGCAGAAAATCGACCGGGCGGTGCTGGTGGGCCTGAGCGCCCGCAGCCTGCCCCGGGCGGAAAACGCCACCGACGAGTCCATGGAGGAGCTCGCCGCCCTGCTGGAGACAGCGGGGGGAGCGTGCGTGGGGGTGGTGCTCCAGCAGAAGGATGCCCCCGACCCCCGCACCTTCATCGGCGAGGGCAAGGTGGCCGAGGTGAAGGAGCTGGTCCACAACGCCGGGGCGGACCTGGTGGTCTTTGACAACGCCCTGTCCCCCTCCCAGCAGCGGGCCCTGTCCGACGATCTGGGGGTCTCGGTGCTGGACCGCTCCGCCCTCATCCTGGACATCTTCGCCCAGCGGGCCAGGACCCGCGAGGGCCGGCTCCAGGTGGAGCTGGCCCAGTACAAGTACCTGCTGCCCCGGCTGCTGGGCATGTGGAAGCACCTGGAGCGGCAGGAGGGCGCCATCGGCACCCGTGGCCCCGGCGAGACCCAGCTGGAGAGCGACCGGCGGCACATCCGCAAGAAGATCTCCAAGCTGGAGGCCGACCTGGAGCAGGTGCGCCGTGTGCGGGCCACCCAGCGGGAGCGGCGCATCAAGAACGAGGTGCCGGTGGTGGCCATCGTGGGCTACACCAACGCGGGCAAATCCACCCTCCTCAACGCCCTCACCGGCGCGGACATCCCGGCCAACAACCGGCTGTTCGACACCCTGGACACCACCACCCGCACCCTGGAGATCTCCGACACCTGCACCGTGCTCCTCTCCGACACGGTGGGCTTCATCTCCAAGCTGCCCCACCACCTGGTGGAGGCCTTCAAGGCCACCCTGGAGGAGCTCTCCTTCGCCGACCTGCTCCTCCACGTCATCGACGCCTCCAACCCCAAGTGGCGGGAGCAGGCCGAGGTGGTGGAGCGGCTCATCACCGAGCTGGGGGCGGCCCAGACGCCCCGCATCGACGTGTTCAACAAGTCCGACCGCTACACTGGGGACATCGTGCCCCACGGGGAGGACATTGTATCCATCTCGGCCAAGACCGGCCAGGGGCTGGACAAGCTGAAGGAGAGGATCGGCGCGCGGCTGGACAGCGGCGCCTGCCGGGTGGTGCTCCGGCTGCCCTATGACCAGGGCGGCGTGGTGGACCTGCTCTACCAGCAGGCCAAGGTGGAGAATGTGGAGTACGGCGAGGCCATCCAGGTCACGGCGGTCTGCAACCCCCGGGAGCTGGGCCGCCTGCGGGAATACATCGTGGAGGGGTGGACGCCCCCCAGGGAGCCGTGGGAGGACTGAGCATGGAATTTGAGCTGAGGCCGTGGCGCCTGGAAGACGCGGCGATCATGGCCGTATACGCCGACAATGAGAAGGTCGCCCGCAACCTGCGGGACGTGTTTCCCCACCCCTATGCGCCGGAGAATGCGGAGCAGTTTATCCACAGCTGCCTGGCGGCGGAGGAGGGACAGGCCCTGTTCCGGGCCATCACGGTGGACGGTCAGGCGGTGGGCAGCATTGCCCTGACCCGGGGCGGGGACGTGTACCGCCGCAGCGCCGAGCTGGGCTACTGGCTGGCCGAGCCCCATTGGGGAAAGGGCATCATGACCGGCGCGGTGAGGCGTATCTGCGCCGAGGGCTTTGCCCGGTGGGACATCGTCCGCATCTTCGCCGAGCCCTACGCCTATAACACCCCCTCCCGCCGGGTGCTGGAGAAGGCGGGCTTTGCCCTGGAGGGCGTCCTGCGCCAGAGCGTCTGGAAGCGGGGAAAGCTGCTGGACAGCTGTATGTACGCCCTGCTGCGACAGGAGATGAGAGTGTGAAGCGATATACCGCCCGGCTGATGTTACGCCCCTTCCGGGAGAGCGACGCCGCAGACCTGTACGCCTACGCCGCAGACCCCCGGGTGGAGCCTGTGGCCGGCTGGCCTGTTCACACCAGTGTGGAGAACAGCCGCGAGATCATCCGTACGGTCTTTTCTTCTCCTAACGTGTTCGCCGTGGCGGACCGGGAGAGCGGCCGGGTCATCGGCTCTGCCGGTTTTGTAGGGGAACACCGGACCGAACTGCCCGGCCCGGACGACGAGATCGGCTATGCGCTGAACCCGGAGTTCTGGGGTCGGGGGCTGATGCCGGAGGCGGTCAGGGAGCTGCTGCGGTACGGCTTTGAGGACCTGGGCCTGGAGACTATCTGGTGCAACCACTACGACGGGAATGAGAACTCCCGGCGGGTCATTGAAAAGTGCGGCTTCCGCCTCCGCTTTTCTCAATGGACGGATGTGCCCCTCCTGAGGGAGGAGCGGCTGACCCATTTCTATGCGCTGACAAAAGGGGAGTGGCAAAATCGATGACAGAATACTATATCCCCACCGCCGAAAGTGAAGCCGAGCTGGTGGAGAAGCGATCCCGCTTTCTCGGCCAGGTCTTCCCGGTGGAGAGCGAGGCGGCGGCCCGGGCCTGCATCGAGGCCGTCCGCAAGCGCCACTACGACGCCCGCCACCACTGCTGGTGCTACCGCCTGCGGGAGGGGGGCGCGGAGCGCTACTCCGACGACGGGGAGCCCCAGGGCACGGCGGGCCAGCCCATGCTGAACGTGTTCCAGCGGGAGGAGGTCACCAACGTCTGCTGTGTGGTGACCCGGTACTTCGGCGGCATCCTGCTGGGGGCCGGCGGCCTGGTCCGGGCCTACACCCAGGCGGCCAAGCTGGCCCTGGACGCCGCCGGCATTTCTGTGGTCCGCCGCTGGGTGGAGGCGGCGGTGCCCTGCCCCTACGCCCTGTTTGAGCGTGTGAAGCAGGAGGTGGAGGGCTGCGGCGGCGCATTGGGGGAGACCGAGTACGCCGCCGAGGTCACCGTCCACGCCCTCCTGCCTGAGGGCCGGGTGGAGGAGTTCCGCCGCCGCATCACCGAGCTGACCTCGGGCACGGTGGAGGCCGCCCTGCTGGGGGAGACCTTCCGGGCCGTGCCCCGGTAAGGGAGGAGAGGACCATGGACCGGGAGATTTTTTTGCAGGAGCCCTGGCTGGGCTGGGCGGTGGAGCTGCAGAGCATCGCCCAGTGCGGCCTGGCCTACGTCAAGGACGTGTACGACAGGGAGCGATACGAGCGCCTGCGGGAGATTGCCGCCGAGATGCTCAGCTACAAAACCGGACTGTCCGAGGAGCGGGTGAAGGACCTGTTCTGCGGCGAGACCGGCTACCAGACCCCCAAGCTGGACACCCGGGCGGCGGTGTTCCGGGAGGGGAAGATCCTGCTGGTCCACGAGCGGGGCGGGAACTGGTCCCTGCCCGGCGGCTGGGTGGACGTGTGGGAGTCGGTGGGCTCCAACACCGTGAAGGAGGCCTGGGAGGAGGCCGGCGTCAAGGTGGCGGCGGAGCGGCTGGCGGCCGTCCAGGACCGGGAGAAGCACAACCGGCCCCACTATGCCCACGGAATCTGTAAGATATTTGTCCTTTGCAGGTACCTGGAGGGGGAGTTCCGGGCGAACAGCGAGACCACCGAGTCGGGCTGGTTCTCCCTGGAGGACCTGCCGCCCCTGGAGGAGAGCAAGACCACCCAGGAGCAGATCGCCCTCTGCTTCCAGGCCCAGGCGGACCCCAACTGGCAGGTCCCCTTTGACTGAGCGGGGCGATTCTGTCCGATTTGTGAAAAGCGGGGCCCCTTTGTGGGCGGTCTGCTGTGAAAAGAAGAAAAAATGAGGAAATTTTTCGCCGGAAGAAGGATTTTTTCCGGGGAGAGAGTATATAGTAACAGACAGCCATTTGGAGAGGAGGCGGCGGCATGACCATCCGGGAGGAGACCGAGGCCCTGGAGCGCTCCCAGCTGTCCCCCCACGCCTGCCTGGCCGCCCAGTCCCGGGGCCGGGCGCGGCCGGTGGAGGAGTGCCCCACCCGCACCTGCTTCCAGCGGGACATTGACCGCATTGTCCACTGCAAGGCCTTCCGGCGGCTCAAGCACAAGACCCAGGTCTTTCTGGAGCCGGAGGGGGACCACTACCGCACCCGCATGACCCACACGCTGGAGGTCTCCCGCATCGCCCGGACCATCGCCCGGGGCCTGCGGCTCAACGAGGACCTGACCGAGGCGGCCGCCTTGGGCCACGACCTGGGCCACACCCCCTTCGGCCACGCCGGGGAGCGGGTGCTCAGTGAGATCATGCCCGGGGGGTTTGAGCACAACGTCCAGTCCCTGCGGGTGGTGGACCGGCTGGAGAAGGACGGAGAGGGCCTCAACCTCTGCTACGAGGTGCGCCGGGGCATCCTCTGCCACACCGGGCCCGACCGGGCCGAGACTTTGGAGGGGCGGCTGCTCCGCCTGGCCGACCAGATCGCCTACATTAACCACGACATCGACGACGCCATCCGGGGCGGCATCATCTACCCCATGGACATTCCGGTGGACATCTCCCAGGTGCTGGGGTTCACCCACTCGGAGCGGATCAACGCCCTGGTGGTGGACGTCATCGAGGCCAGCCGGGGGAAGGACGATGTCCTTCAATCGCCCCCCTTCCGGGAGGCCATGCATCAGCTGCGGGAGTTCATGTTCGAGTATGTCTACCGCAACCCGGTGGCCAAGGGGGAGGAGGGCAAGGCCCAGGACATGATCCGCCGCCTCTTTGAGCACTACCAGGGCCATCCGGACGAGCTGCCCGCCGAGTTCCAGGAGATCCGGGCCCGGGAGGGCGTGGATCGCGCCGTCTGCGACTACATCGCGGGCATGACGGACAAGTACGCGGTGGAGAAGTTCGGGGACCTGTTCATCCCCATGGCCTGGAGCGTGAAGTAGGCGCGGCACCGAAAAGGAAAAACCTTGACAGACAGGGAGCCCCCGGAGCAGAGTAGAGTATAAATTTGTCAAACAGTGGTAAACATAAGAAAAACACCCGAGAGGAGGACAAAATTTGGCGTTACCGGAACAATTTCTGGATGAACTGGTGGCCCGGAGCGAGATCTCCGACGTGGTGTCCTCCTATGTGAACCTCACCCGCAAGGGGAGCAACCTCTGGGGGCTGTGTCCCTTCCACAACGAAAAGACGCCCTCCTTTTCGGTCTCCCCGGACAAGCAGATCTACAAGTGCTTCGGCTGCGGAAAGGGCGGCGGGGTCATCTCCTTTATCATGGAGATCGAGAACCTCAGCTTCATCGAGGCGGTGCGCCTGCTGGCCCAGCGGGCGGGCATGGAGATGCCGGAGGAGGACGCCCACAGCGGCGGCCGCACCCGGGCCCGCATCGTGGAGGCCAACCGGGACGCGGCCCGCTTCTTCCACGAGTACCTGAAGGGCCCCAAGGGGGAGGCGGTGCGCCGGTATCTGGAGCAGCGCCGCATCGCCCCCCGCACGGCCACCCACTTCGGCCTGGGCGCGGCCCCCGACGGGTGGGACGGCCTGATCCGGGCCATGACCGAAAAGGGGTACAGCAAGATGGAGCTCCTCTCCGCCGGGCTGGTGGTGGCCGGAAAAAACGGCGGCGTGTACGATAAGTTCCGCAGCCGGCTCATGCTGCCGGTCATCGACACCAGGGGGGATGTGGTGGGCTTCACCAGCCGCATCCTGCCGGGGCAGGAGGGGGCCAAGTACCTGAACACCGGCGAGACCCAGGTCTTTAAGAAGAGCCGGCTGCTCTACGCCCTCAATTTCGCCCGCAAGACCAAGCGGCCCAACCTCATCCTGGTGGAGGGCAACCTGGACGTCATCACCCTGCACCAGGCGGGGTTTGACAACGCGGTGGCCACCATGGGCACCGCCCTCACCGCCGAGCACGCCAGGACCCTCTCCAAGTGCACCCGGGAGCTCATCCTCTGCTACGACAACGACAGCGCGGGAAAGACGGCCACCGACCGGGCCCTCACCGTGCTCCGGGATGTGGACCTGAACGTCCGGGTGCTCCAGCTGCCCAACGCCACCGACCGGGCGGGCAACCTGCTCCTGGACGAGAAGGGCCAGCCCATGAAGCAGGACCCGGATGACTTTATCAAGAACTTCGGCCCCGCCGCCTTTGAAAAGCTCCTGAGCGGCAGCGCGGGGAAAAACGACTACCGGTTGGAGAGCCTGACGGCGGCCTTTGACCTCCAGGACGAGCAGGGGCGGCTGGACTTCCTCAAAAAGGCGGTGGACACCGCCGCGGCCATGCCCAGCCCCATCGAGCGGGAGCTCTTCGCCGCCAAGGCGGCCGAGGCGGCCGGCATCTCCAGGGACGCCATGAACCAGGAGGTCGCCCGCACCCGGAGGGGCTGGGCCCGCCGGGAGAAAAAGCGGGAGGAGCGGCGGAACCTGACCCCCCGCCAGCAGCTCCAGCCAAAGGAGCGGAACCTGCGGTACGAAAACCTCCGCTCCGCCCGGGCGGAGGAGGGCGTTCTGCGGCTGATGCTGTTGGAGCCGTCCCTCTTTCACCGCGCCGGGGCGCTGGAGCCGGAACACTTCTCCTCGCCCCTGTTGGGCAAGGTATACGGCCTGCTGCGCCGGCGGTTCCAGGAGGGGAGGACCCTCCAGCTGGCCAATCTGGCCGGGGACCTGACGCCGGAGGAGATGAGCCACCTGGTGGACGTAACCGAACAGCCTGAGTCCCTCTCCCACAGCCAGGAGGCTCTGAGAGACTACATAGAGATCATCGAGAACGAGTACGCCAAGCGCAGCGGCACAGGCACTATGGACCCGCTGCTGGCGGCACAGGAGAAATACAGAGAGAAAAAAGCGTATGGAGGATGAACCCATGAGTGAGAAAAAGACCGCTGCGGAGGAGCGCACCCTGGCGGAGCAGACTGCGGTAGAGACCGCCGCAACGGCCGACGGGGACAAGCACCAGATATCCAATGCCGAGAAGCTGGAGCAGGGCAAGGCGGAGATCATGAAGGTCGTCGAGGGCGTCCAGGGGGCAGAGAAGCTGGCCGAGCTCATTGAGAAGGGCAAAAAGAAGGGCAACCTCTCCTCCGGTGAGCTGATGGATGTGCTGGAGAACATGGATCTGGAGTCCGACCAGATGGACAAGATCTATGACACTCTGGAGAACCTGGGCATCGACACCGCCGGGGAGGACTACCTGCCCGAGATCCCGGACGACGCCCCTCCCATCGAGGAGATCGAGGAGATCCCCGAGGAGGAGATCGTGGACCCAAACACCCTGGTGGACGCCTTCGGCATCGACGACCCGGTGCGCATGTACCTGAAGGAGATCGGCAAGGTCAACCTGCTCACGCCGGACGAGGAGATCGAGCTGGCCCAGGACATGGGCCTGGGCGACGCGGCCAAGGAGCGCCTGGCGGAGGCCGAGCGGGCCAAGGCCAAGGGGGAGACCGAGGGCCTGCTCACGCCGGAGGAAGAGGCCGAGTATAAAAAGGCGGTCAAGAAGGGGGAGGCGGCCAAGCAGCGCCTGGCCGAGGCCAACCTGCGCCTGGTGGTCTCCATCGCCAAGCGGTATGTGGGCCGGGGGATGCTCTTCCTGGACCTCATTCAGGAGGGGAACCTGGGCCTCATCAAGGCGGTGGAGAAATTCGACTACACCAAGGGCTACAAGTTCTCCACCTACGCCACCTGGTGGATCCGCCAGGCCATCACCCGGGCCATTGCCGACCAGGCCCGCACCATCCGCATCCCCGTCCATATGGTGGAGACCATCAACAAGGTCATCCGGGTCTCCCGGCAGCTGCT